>CAILAO010000849.1 GCA_903832105.1 uncultured Pseudomonadota bacterium
ACGCTGCTTATTCCATGCCGCGAATACTTCTTGCGCTTTGACGAGATCTTGGTCAGTCATTTGCGGTCTCCCTAAATCACGATAGGGAGATTACAGCACACATCTTCGAAAAAGGTTACGCAGGCTTGCCGGAAGGACACATTGCATCAAGATCGTAATCAAATTTTTACGCCCTTACGGGCTCAGACTTCTTGCTAAATCGACCTAGCGTTCAAAAAACTAGTGTTTTTTGAACGAAATCATACCCTTACTAAACCACAAAAATGGCGTTTAAAACTACTATCCATCGCAACTTCCCGTGATAAAAACGTCCTTCTCCGTCGTCGCGAATTATGATCCATTTCTTATTACTCTCTTTCATAAATTCTTTTTCCCTTACAGAGGTATTCTATTTTCGAACACGTTCTACTACTGACAAACGATGATCTGCTGCGGATCTAATGTCCCAATCTTTGATACCGGCTTCCGTGGGCATCTTGACACGATATATCCGATTTCCATTGCGATCAGTCCGGATCTGCTTTATCAATTTTATGTCACTGAGATGAGGATACTGACAGTCAGTGCAATGTGAGCAAAGGAGAATTACATTAGCTAATTCGTGAACGCCACGTACCAGATGTGCCATCTTGAGCTTCACTTCCTTTCCTTGCAGGATCGGACAATTTACGTTTTGGCATCGGGACTCCAACTTACGCAAAAGCTTGCGCAAACACTCTGGCGTGATCTTTCCACCCATCGGGGTGTAAGGTTTCCCTGACGTTGGTTTCAATGGAAATAATGCTGAAAAGAAGAAAGGCATTAGATCATGAGCATTACCGACAACATGTCTGACAAGTGAGGTGATTGATTTTTGTGCAGATGCCGGAACCGGCGACTCCATCCGGAATCTTGTTTGTTTTCCGATCGTGGAGCGAATTGGAGCCTTGCATGCCAATGCCTGTAACTCGGAAAGGGTGACAGGGTTACTCTCTTCCCCATTCCAATCAACTATGACCTGATACGCTTGATCATCTATCCGATCCCAGGCAGCGTCGAGAAAAATGCCACCGTCCCTGAAGTTTAAGACTTGGTTTGTATATGCCCCTTCATGATATCGTACATTTAAACTAAATGTTATCTCTCCGTGACCAAATATAGAGATTTCAAGCGCAGGTCCATTCGCCCGACCAGCTTTTCCAGGTTCAGGTAATCTTGTTACTAAAATATCGTTGCGCAACCAGGAGAGGAACAGTACCCGTCTTTCACGGGGCCATTTCGGAGGAGCGTTGGTACCTGCGTGGAGGCGCATCGGAATAATTCCAGATGTCTGAAAATTTTTGCTAATTTCTAGCACTGCTTTCGAAAATGTAGGAAATTTTCGGTCGATTTTTTCCGAACTCAGAGCAGCAATTAAGCTGTTCAGTTTTATCGGATCTTCTGCAAGTGTCACAACCAACTTTTTTATCTCGCTACGAAGTTTCATGTTTTGTACCTCACAGATTATATGGGTCCTATCTTTTATTTAGGTACTCGTTTTCAGAAAATTTACCCGGGCTATTTCAGTCAAAAGTGACCCACCACCCCATCGGACCGAAGGGACGACCGCGTACTATTTCATGGTGATGCAGTTTGTGCATAATTTTATTCAAATTATTTCCCCTAAAAAATAATCGCCTTCTATACGGACACCTAAGTTGGATCAAGATAAATCTTTCCGATGATATTTACTTTATGAGGATCTATTACAATTTCGTCCTCATTACGGCTTAAAAAATAGGCTATTACATCTTTTTTGTTAGCTTTTGACATAAGTATACGCGGTTTGGAATCATTTCTATCGGATTGATACCAGCGACTTGCAAACCAAATTGCTTTATCCATATTTAAAGTCCATGACCACCCCAATCCTCTACCCTTTTCGTAGCCTCTATATATTAGAAAATTGTCAGACAAACGATTAAATGCCTTTAGTTCTTGATGTTTCATTATATTTTTCCGTCCTGGACGATTGGATGTCAGAAGTTTTTTTATTAGGTATTTTTTATCGCATAAAAATTCATGGTCAACCCATACATCTCTGAGCAGATTCCAATATTCTCTATCGGAAAGATGATTTTTGATAGAATTAAATACCCTGAATCGATATGATCGATGATGTAAAAATAAATATTTTGACCACTGATGTTCAGCTTTGTATTGTGTGGCGGCGGCTTTTCTTTTTAGATACCTTTTGTTTAATTCAGCCGCATTGTTATCAGTATTCCACTCGGTATTTATTAGGGGATTATCAATCATTCCAATTTCTTCATTAAAAGATTTTATTAGATCTCTATGCAGCAAGGAAGATTCTGCTTTTCTTAAGTTATTTGAACAAGCGATTTTTCTTTTCATCAAAACTCCACTGTAAAATTTGTCAAATTTACGGCCCACTGCATCCCGTTGGACCGACGGGCCCCACAGTTGGATCTCCCATCATGGTCTTGACGCTACCCAATTGAACGCTAAGTTCCTGCCATTTCTTAATCTCATCCTGTTCAACAATAAGATTATTGGACAGGAGGTGAGCAGCAAAAGCTTTTGCTTCATCGATCAGCGGTATAAAATCTTTGATAGGCCAATCGGGTTGTGGTGCATCCTTTGCACGTGTATATGTCAGGTGCGCTAACCACTTGTTCCAAAGAATAGCTCGGTTCCCCATCTGCGGCAGAGCCACTCTTTGCCTATTGTAATGCGTGACCAGGACATCGTCCTGGTATTTCTCTTTATCCGAAAAAAAGCGGTACAAATTGCGGGCATGCAAGAGGATCGAATCGCAAACTACATTTTTCTGCCCCTGGTCGACATACTGATTGGTCGACGCGATATTATGCCACGCCCAACACCAGAGTAGCATCTCGATTTCGTATCGGATGTGCGGCAAGGCGCCAGATAGTTCATTAGGTTCTGGTTGATATTTCTCTGTCGCTTTTCGCTCGATGCCGGACCAAATGCTTTCTATTTCACTACCAACCTGAGAAAGACCGAGTGTCATCATGTGGTGTTTACTTTTGCTATATCTGATGGCTGTGATTTGATCACCGGATCGATTCGTGACAATGGCAGTGTCCCCGTTCTTAAGAATGATCACGCAACCAATTGCAATATTATCGAAATCCGTTATCTCGTCTTTCAGTTTGATGTTCACACTTTTCTCCCTGTTTTTATAGAACTTTTCAATAGAAGTTTTTTCTCCCGATATATCACCAAAGACAAAACTCCTGATTTCCTTTTTTTTAAATATCAATTTTTCATATTTTTCAAAAACT
>CAILAO010000850.1 GCA_903832105.1 uncultured Pseudomonadota bacterium
ACGCTGCTTATTCCATGCCGCGAATACTTCTTGCGCTTTGACGAGATCTTGGTCAGTCATTTGCGGTCTCCCTAAATCACGATAGGGAGATTACAGCACACATCTTCGAAAAAGGTTACGCAGGCTTGCCGGAAGGACACAATGAAGCCCTGTCAAAAAAAAGCGGTTTTATCGATAAAGTGAGCAGCGTTACACGCAAGTGTCTTTCAAATAGGATATCCGCTCCTACATCGGAAGATGGAAATGTGCGTTCAAATTTAGCTCAGGAACAAACATTGTTCCTTCTTCGTCATTGTTTCTCGCAGGCAAGGTATTGGATATAAGGGGCGTTGGTGCCTGCGACTGAGCCTGCGTTTTGGATTGAGATGCCTGAGGTGGAGGAATCTGATGCAATCGACCCAATATTTGGGGTCCCGTTCACGTGAGTCTGGTACCCTCCAGCCCCAACGCCGGTGGGGACACCATGTGAGTGACCTGGGTCTGTCACTAGATGGTTATGCCGCCCCACGGCTCTATCCTCCCCATCACTTAACGCTGTTCCATTGGTGAGACCCAATGTTCCGCCACTTGGTAAACCAACAGGATACCGCCCCCTCAACGCCGTCTTCTCTGTCCATCCCGTCGGACAAGAGGCAAGGCTGAAGAATGCAATCGTTCCAGTAGGAATTGAACCTGCGCTAGCATCCATGGAAGCCCATGCTGTCCCGTTGCAGATTTCTCCACGTTTGGTAGTTGAATTGTACCGAATCATCCCTTCTTTAGATCCATCACAATCCGCCGCAGTCCCAGTCCCCGGCTTAATGTATCCATTTGACGACAATGTCGTTAATCCCGAAATTGATCCTCCCGTAATACTCACGGAGTTCGCAGCCTGCGTCGCCATCGTTCCAAGACCATGCGTGGCAATATCTGTAACGGCACCAGAAAGCTTGGCCGTAGCGATACTCGCAGTAGCACTAATGTCATCATTCGTGATTGTGCTATCAGCGATCACACCACCGATACCACCGGAAATTCCTCCGGCGGCAATACCAAGTTCATTTGAGCTACCTCCAAGAGTTTTTGAAAGTCCTCCTGATGTATTAAGATTTAGGTGAACTGTCCCAATGCCAGTAATCGGACCTCCGATGAGCCCTGCGCCCGTCGCAACAGAAGTTACAGTCCCACCCCCAAAGGTCCCTGCTGAGACAGGAAGCCACTTTTCTCCGTCCCACGACAAAACATCGTTTGCTGTTGGCGCGCCGGTAGAAACAGCGCGGCCTTGGAGTTTATCGACGTTCACAATAGAAAGTTTGCCATTTGCATTATAACCAACCGAAGTCCCATCCACAGGAACACGAAGAGCGTATGGAACCGCCGAAAATTTTTGGCGCGGGTATGTCGTCGATACGCCGTTCTTGGTCGCGGTGATTTCAACGTAGGCGGGGCTGGTGCTGCTTACGGGGAAAATAAGATTAATGTCTGTAATGGAGAGATTGAGATCGATCTGAAACAAGCCTTCATCAATCTCTACAGCATCAAATGAAAGGGGGGCCTTGAGAGCACTGCCCCCTACAGAAACATTATAAAAAGAAACCAAAAGGTCAACAGGACCTTCAACGGGCGCTCCCACGTCACTTGTGAGGCGTCCGCCGTAACTCAGCTCATACGCATCAGCAAAACTTGGTGATGTCATCAACATCAAAAAAAACGCAAGAATTGCATAAAGACTTCTTGGTCTCATCATTTTTCTCCCTTAATTAAAACGCATTTACCCTTTCTTATCTATTCGGAGGAAAGTTCCCAAAACTTTAGAGCTTTTTTACGCCCTTACGGGCTACGCCCTTACGGGCTCAGACTTCTTGCTAAATCGACCTAGCGTTCAAAAAACTTGTGTTTTTTGAACGAAATCATACCCTTACTAAACCACAAAAATGGCGTTTAAAACTACTATCCATAACAGAAACCGGATTGACTCTAGAATCTATTGATAAGTTGACTCCATCTAATTTATCTTTAAAAGGCCCGGTTTTTGAAATTACACCAATTGCAATATATCAAAATTATGACGATTGACCCCAGAGATCACAACTTTTTTACGATACTCTAATCACCTTGTTTAAGTTATAGTAGTCTATATGAAGGCATCAGAACAAAAACGTGTCCTTCCGGCAAGCCTGCGTTGATTCCTCATATCTTCTCCTCTAAAATCGAGTTGCGACGGGTGTTTTCTAGGCTTCCAGCGCGTTGGCGTTTTTAGATGAAAAATTCCA
>CAILAO010000851.1 GCA_903832105.1 uncultured Pseudomonadota bacterium
ACTCCGTTAAGCTTATTGTAACCTGGGCATGATGACCCTTCATGAGGGAAAGGTCATTTGAAAGGCAATCACGCTAATGCCCATGAATAAGGAAAGGGAGGTTTGCTATGAAACTCGGAAGCAAAACAAAAAGACAACTCGTAAGATGTATGACTGTTTTAGGCATGATTGGGATTGCCTTCGCTTTTTCCCACTGTGATTCGAAATCATCAGATGATGATGAAGCAGCAAGCGAAACAGTCGTTACGGATGGTAGCGGAACCAGCTCGACTAGCTCCACAGAAGAGATCTATGATGTTGAAGAAGCGATTCCATCGGATTCTACCGGTGTATCTAGTGATCTCCTACTCGGATTTTCCACGGCAAGTACCGAAGACGGCTTTTCTTTAACTGATAGCGTTTCGCAAATTGCTATTAGCGACACCGTCACAGTTACCACAGCTCAACTTTGTATTGCGGGAATCAAAGTCAAGGCAAACAGGGAGCGGACAAGGGAGGAAGTCCGACTTCAAGCGAAAGAAAAATCGGATGAAGAAGAAATTGCCGCAGAAGAAGAGACTTTTAAAACTGAAATGGCGTCCGTGGAGGCATCTTATCGTGAACGTGTCCGCGCTGCAAAAGGTCAAGATACAAGTGATCTTCAAGCTGAGATGGTGAGAGAGAAAAAAGAGCTGAAAGCAAAAAGAGCCGAAGAACGCAAACAAAAAGATCAGGAGAAATTGGCCATTGCGGAAGGGCGCGACAAGAGCATGAAATGGACCGGTCCATTTGTTTACGATGCCCTCTCGGGAGTATCAACCCCTGAACTACCTGCCATTTCTCTCGTCGACGGCAGCTATCAACGGATTGAATATCAATTAAGACAATATCGCGATGGCGATGCGGATAGCCCTCTTCTTAACAACACATTTTATGTTGGCGGAACGGTCATTCTAGACTCTGTGAGCGTTCCGTTTGAAATTAGCTATCACATGGCTGAAAACATTAGACTCTCCGGAAGCGGTTCGCTCAAAGTCGAAGCGAACGAGTCAAACGCAATGCTTATGTCGTTCGATGTGAAATCGTGGTTTGCAGGTATTAGTTTTGCTTCCGCCACGATCAGCGAAAGTGGTAGCATTATCATTGATAAGACCAACAACCATGACATTTTGATGCAGATTAAAAAGAACATCAAGACCTATACACGGTTCGGAAAAGATGTTGACGGCGATGGGTCGCTCAAGCTTGCTGAAAAGGCTGGCGACGGGGAAGTCGCAGTGTCAGAAGACGGCGAGTAACAGTTGTAAGCTAACAAAGGGGGAGAGGACTCCCCCTTCAAGTTACTTTTAAAGGGGCAAGGAAATGAACAGGCCAGAACTTAAGAAAGCAAGAAAAGAAATCAAGGTTACGGCCTTTCTAGATTATAAAGAATATCTGGCAAGTCTGTACCAGTCTCAAAAATCAAACATGCGATCATACTCCTATGCTCAATTTGCGGAAGATCTAGGTTTTTCGAAAAGCAACGTCATTTGGCTTGTGATCACAGGAAGAAGAAAACTTTCCGGACAAGCTGTACAGCGAATTCTCGATGTTCTCGGCCTGTCTGGAATAGAGAGAAAATATTTCATAACATTGGTACACCATAACAACGCCAGACTTGGATCTGTTAGAGAAAAGTATCAAGAACAGCTATTTGATCTGAAAACAAAGGAACTGCTTATTCCCGACGAGCAAGAAAAGTTGGAGTACTTCGGAGAGTGGTATTACCCAGTGATTAGGGAAATGATGGGATCTGGTGAATTTAGGGCTGACCCTGCGTGGATCGCGTCGAAGTTATATGGCAAGCTTCTACCAAAAGAAATCATTTTTAGTATTCGGCTTTTAGAAAAACTTGGCTTAATTGTTTACGACCAAGACAAAGGTCGCTATATTCAGGCTGGAGGACAGATTAAACCGGATCGAAAAGTCGGCAAAATGGCGTCTGTCAGGTTTCATGAAAAAATGCTTGATATTGCTAAAGAGTCTATCACGCGAGTGCCATCTTCGCGGAGAGATTATAACGCGTTGACCCTTTGCATTTCTGAAGAGAGTGCCAACAAAGTTCGCGAGTTAGTTCGCGAGTTTTGTGAAAAAGTATTTGAACTTGAAAAAAACGCCTTGGGACAGGGCGAAGCAGATCAGGTTTATCAGTTAAACGTACAATTGTTTCCGTTCACAAAAAGTCTTTCTGAAAAAGATAAGTAATTATAAGGAGGAGAAACATGAAAACCAATTTGTCCGGCAGACGATTTTTTTCTCAAGCGTTTTATTGTCACGTTAAATTTTTGCCCAGAATCTTTTTGCTTTTGGCGATGACGCTGGCGGGATGTGGAACATGGATTGGAAACCCAACCCAAGATGATGGGGAAGAGCCGACTTCAAGCGCCGTCGATCTCTCCATTCAGGGAAGTGATGACTTAACCAACCTTTTAGCGGCCACGATTCCTGTCACTGATTCCGAAGGAAAGGAAATCGGATCTCTTTATTTAGATGTCGCAAAGATTGCATTGGCCGGAATTTCGCTTAAATCCGCAAAAGGAAGCCAAGACGTGGCTGGACAATTCCCCGGTCCATATGTTGTTAATTTGCTTACAAGCGAAGTGACTCCTGAACCTACGAGAATAGATGTGTTGTCAGGAAATTATGGTGACATTGAACTCCAACTACACAAATTGGCGTCTAAGGAAGCTTCGGAAGCCAGTGTTGCGTCTGACGATCCAATTGTTGGGAATAGTATATACTTAGAAGGAACCTATACTTCTTCTGACTCTGAAAGTAAGCCCTTCCTCTTTTCTTATGACGGAAGTCTAAATGTTTCACTTGCGGAGAAAAATGGAAAGTCAAAAGGGGCGCGCGTTGCTGCTGGAAGTAGTAATCTGCTCATTATTGCCTTTAGAATGACTCAATGGAGTAATTTTTCAAATCGTGAACAAAATTCTGATGCGGTCGATTTCTCGCAAATTACAGATTCATCAATTGTTCTAGATAGCAAATCGAGTGGCAAAAAAGCATCAATCAGAAATGTTATCAGGGATCTTGTGCTTGGCTCAAATCGTTTCGGTCGCGATGAAGATGCTGATGGAGTTTTGAATCAGAGCGAAGGCGGGGAGTGAGAAGTAACGGAAAACTGAAACGCCAAGTGCATTTATCTTTATGCTGTTAGCAAATGGTTTTAGGGCGCGTACTGAATGCGCCCGTAATGGCCGCTAACCTTCTAAAATTAAGAAGGAAGCTTAAGGGAAAAATTCCCCTTATATGATTATTGATCACCCTCAAAAGGTTCTTTCTCATTTTTGTTGAACTCGTTGAAATAATTGACATTAAAATATGATTGTATATCGATACACCGGAAAGAAACGTGTTTTTGAATTAGTTGGACTTTACAAAACTGTAACCTCTTTTCGTTTTGCGCTACCAAAGAAATTTCCATGGAATTTCGAAGCCTCGTTAAAATACCCCGACA
>CAILAO010000852.1 GCA_903832105.1 uncultured Pseudomonadota bacterium
AAACGCTAATGGGATTGATTGACGAATGGACTGAGCTTGCCATTGAACTATCAAAACTTCGAATCAAAATGTCCCGAGCCGACGAATGACCCTGACAGGGTGAGAACTCGGGACTCACGAGTTCTCAGTATCGAACAAAAATTAAGTGTGCTATTATTTTGCTGGATATTTCATAAAAATGCCGAAATAAGCTGAACATGGAAGGAGAATATTTATGAAAAAAGAAGTTATGTCATCTTCGAAGGCTTCAACAACAATCACTCGGGCGAAAAGGGGGACTGCAACTGAAACTCTCTCTAGGGCCACAACTATGAATACGACATCCGGTGAAGCAGTTTTGGTCTTTGAACGTTTCGGAACTCCAAAACAAGCTGGGAAGATTGCCCCAGGAGCACAAGTAAAAATTAATTATGACTATCATAGGCTCCTGGATGAACATCCTGAATGCATCAGGAGAACCCCTAACGGGGATATTGGCGAAATTCAAATGGGTGTTAAGTTTGATGATGACCCGACCAAAGTTCAATATGTCAAATTTGTCGCTGGGTACAGCCACGCGACTCATTACAAAGTACCAATCCAAAATACAATAACCGTTCCGAAGAGCGCAAAAAAAGTGGAATTATGGTTTAGTTCGGGCGGACCTCTTTATAACTATGCGTTCGATAGTAATTACAATAAAAATTATGTATTCGAAGCTGGCAAAGAGGATTAAATTTAGTTTTTGATCCAAAGTTTCGTTAAAGGGGAGAGTGACGCTCCCCTTTTTTTATGCTAATCCCTATCTTCTATGTTTGAGATGATTTCAAAGTGTTGCGATACTAAAGCGCGGTGTGGAATCTTGGAACTTCCCCATGGAAGGGTTGAAACACCGGTCTTTATGCCCGTTGGGACCGTTGGGGCGATCAAGGCATTGACTCAAGAGGACATGGAAAATCTTGGAACACAAATTCTCCTGGGCAATACCTATCATCTTTTTCTTAGGCCTGGCATGGAGGTTATTAAACATTTCGGCGGACTTCACAATTTTATTAAATGGCCGCATCCGATTTTAACTGATAGCGGTGGATTTCAGATTTTCAGCCTGTCAAAGCTGAATAAAATGAAAGAAGAAGGGGCTTTCTTTCAAAGCCATATTGACGGGCAGCGGTTTTGTTTAACCCCAGAACTTGCTGTCGAAATTCAGGAGATTTTAGGGGCTGATATTCACATGGTGCTTGACCAGTGTATTGGGTATCCCGCAGAACAGCAAGCGGCAGAAATTGCGATGGAGAGGTCTCTTAGGTGGGCTAAACGTTGTCGTGTCGCGAAGAAAAAAGAGCACTTAAACCAGTTTGGAATTGTTCAAGGTGGGATGTATGAGAATCTTCGTCAAAGATCGTGTGAAGGGCTTGTCGACATTGGTTTTGAAGGATATGCCATCGGGGGGCTTTCTGTGGGAGAACCCAAGGGTGAAATGCTTGCTATGATTGATGTCTCGTGTGAAAAGCTTCCCCTTGAAAAACCCCGATATCTTATGGGGGTTGGAACGCCACTCGATATCATAGAGGCCGTTTCGAGGGGTATTGACATGTTTGACTGTGTGATGCCAACACGTAATGGTCGCAATGGGACGCTTTTTACCTCTCGCGGGAAGGTTAATATTAAAAATTTGAAATATAGGCTTGATGACTCATCTCTCGATTCCGAATGTCCTTGTTACACCTGTAGAACTTTTTCCAAGGCTTACTTAAGGCATCTTTTCATGTCACGTGAGCTAGTTAGTCATAGGCTTTTAAGTTTGCACAATGTTACTTATTATTTGGGGCTTCTTACTAAAATTCGTGAGAATATTCAGAATGGAACATTTAAGCATCTCCTGGAACACCATAGAAAACTATGGGGTTCTAGCGAGTCCTAACAAGTAAGTATGATGACGGAACTGGACAAAAAATCGGTACCTATATTTAAGGTTGCGACTATTTTTTACGGTGCGATGGCTTTGATAGGTTTGAGCATCGCATTTTGGTGGCACCATTCTTTGCAGAAGGCTTTTTCTCTTGACTATAATTTTGTGGAATGGATGCGGCTTCTTGGGGTCGGGGTATTGGTTGCTGGTCTCCTTTTAATTTCAAGCCATTTTTTTGAAGATTGGTTTGAATCCTTCAGATCTCTAAGATGGAAAGTCATGGGCCTTCTTGGGCCCAGCTCTATTTTGATGATCATCCATCTTGCTCTTATTTCTGCTTTTGGAGAGGAAATTTTTTTTAGACTTGCCCTTCAGCCTTTTGTGGGGCTCACGGTTACAAGTGTTCTATTCGGGCTTCTTCATCTTGGTCCTGATGGGAAGATTTCAATGTGGAGTTTTTGGGCTTTTATTGCGGGGCTTCTCTTGGGATGGGTTTATCGTGGAACAGAAAGTCTCTGGCCACCTGTTTTCTCACATTTTTCGGTCAATGCGATATCCATCTACTCGATTAGAAAATCATATTTGTGCAGTGAGAGAGCGTTAGAAACGCCAAAAAGAGATGAATGATGCTAAAAAATCATCTTCATATTTGCCTTTTCCAGCCAGAGATTCCTCAGAATGCAGGGAGTATCGCCCGACTTGTTGCAGC
>CAILAO010000853.1 GCA_903832105.1 uncultured Pseudomonadota bacterium
ATAATTTTATGATATCTGATTTTTGAAACATCAAAATCTTCTTCTCCAATACCAGTTCCCAAAGCAGTGATAAGAGTTCTGATTTCCTGGTTTTGGAGTATTTTATCAAATCGAGCTTTTTCGACATTCAGAATCTTGCCCTTAAGTGGGAGAATAGCTTGCGTCCGTCTGTCTCTACCTTGTTTTGCCGATCCTCCGGCTGATTCACCCTCGACTATAAAAATCTCTGACTTGGCTGGATCCTTTTCCTGACAATCAGCAAGTTTTCCGGGCAATGCCGAAGATTCCAGAGCGCTTTTCCTTCTTGTAAGTTCGCGGGCTTTTCTGGCTGCCTCTCTGGCTCGACTTGCGTCAAGAGCTTTTTGTATAATCCATTTACCACTATGGGGATTCTCTTCAAGATATTCGGAAAGTTTTTCATTGACCAGTTGTTCAACGATCCCGCGAATATCCATATTACCTAGCTTTGATTTCGTTTGACTATCGAACTGAGGGTTCAACATCCTGACGCTCAAGACCGCTGTAAGACCTTCTCTGAGATCTTCTCCGGTTATATTGACCTGGATCTTGCCGTTTTTGAGAAGACCCTTTGCACTGGCATATTGATTAATCGTTCTTGTTAGTGCCGATCTAAATCCAGAAAGGTGAGTTCCTCCTTCGAAAGTATTAATATTGTTACAGTATGTAAACACCGTTTCTGAGTACCCGTCATTATATTGTATTGCACATTCTATAAAATTATTATCTTTTTCTCCAGCAACATATATAGGTTTACTATCCATTGTTTTTTTGGCTCTATTGAGATGCTCCACGAAAGAAACAATTCCACCTTCGTATTCAAAAACTACGGGTTCATTTTGAGAGCGTTCATCTTCAAAATTTATCTTCAAGCCTTTATTCAGATAAGCTAATTCTCTTAGGCGTGCGGCTACTATGTCATAGCTGATCTCAAGATCACCAAAAATTGTATGATCTGCCTTAAAAGTAATTTTAGTGCCATTTCTTTTCGTAGTTCCAACTGGTTCCAGTTGGCTTTGTTTTTTACCTCTACTGTACATTTGTCTGAAAACTCGTCCTTCTCTCCTAATTTCAAGCTTGAGTGTCTCAGACAAAGCATTAACCACAGATACTCCCACACCGTGTAAGCCACCGGAAACTTTATAGGTACTGCTATCGAATTTTCCACCGGCGTGTAACATCGTCATTACAACTTCCGCTGCGGAAATTTTCTCCGTAGGATGACTCTCTGTAGGTATTCCTCTTCCGTCGTCCTCAATCGTAACTGATGAATCTAGATGAATTGTCACGGAAATCTTGCAACAATATCCGGCCAAAGCTTCGTCTACTGAATTGTCTACTACTTCCCAGACAAGCTGATGCAAACCTTCAGGGCCTGTATTGCCTATATACATACCAGGAGTATTTCTAACAGCTTCAAGACCCTCGAGAACTATTATCTGTTCAGCACCGTAATGTTGTTCTCCCACGTTGTTGTTTTTCCTCTCTTCTATCATATCAACCATCCAAGATTGTCTCTTACTTTCGCATTGGCATTATGAGATTGAAATACTCTTTTGGAGGATCAGGTCGAATCACCATCGGTGCCCCTTCCTTATCAAATTCAAAAGTAATCAATTCCGATTCTAAAACTCCAAGAGCCTCCATCATGTAGAAAACGTTAATTATGACTTTGAAATCTTCTCCTTTATATTCCACTGCAATTACGTCCCTGGCAGAACCCAGGTCAGGATGCGTAGCGCTTACAATCATTGTATCTTGACTAACCTCGATGTTGACTCCCTTGTTCGTGTCAGAAGTGAGAACAGCTGTTCTTCTCAGTGCTTGTAAAAGTTTGATACGATTAGATTTTATAATTTTATCGCTGAGAGGCGGTATGACTTTTCTGTAGTCAGGATAGTCACCGTCAACAAGGCGCACCGACATCATGAATCGGTCGGTGCTCACGCAAAGATTTTTTGGTTCGAATCCCAATGCTATATCTCCATTCACATTTTCGAGAATCCTTCTTAATTCAATAAGACCTTTCTTCGGAACTATAACTTTGGACTCCAAAGA
>CAILAO010000854.1 GCA_903832105.1 uncultured Pseudomonadota bacterium
CTCTGATAATGGTGTTCGAGGTAAGACATCGTATCGTTAACAAAACTGCCCACCGTATTTTTCGGCTCTGGGACAAAAATAAGTCAGCCCCTTAGGACAATTACGTAAACTCTTTTTCCAATGTGCTTTTTTTGAGCGTCTACTTTTGCGCCATTACCATAAGGAGTTACTTTCTTTTCGTAAATCTCCTCAACATCGTCTTTCAGGGTGATTTTCCCTCCTGCAACTCCTTTAATTTCTCTTGCCATGATAGTATTTACATGTATATACTTATAAATCTTTGCTTCCTATATCCTATCATGTTACGTAACAAGGATATTCACGACAGATTGAAGGACTTGGACTTGTTTCTGCTTGACCAGTACAAGGCAAAACATGGTGAAAAAAAGACAAACTGGCGAACCTACGAACAAGAATACGCCATCAGGATAAAAACCGCCATGACTGAGCTTGAGCCGCTGATTGACGAGGCGGTGAGCACAATTCCTGCGGCAAGTGGACCAGGCAGGCCACACGAACTCACTCTGAAACAGAGGGTTCTTCTCCTTCTTTTGCAAAGACTGTTCGGGGAAAGCAATAGAATGATGGCTTCGATGCTGATGATTTTTTCTGTGCTCACAGGAATAGATGTGAGCTACAAAACAGTCGAAAGGCTGTATTCCGACGAAGAAGTTGACCTGGCGTTGTACAACCTACACATCCTGATTTTGAAGAAGAAAGGTGTCAAGGATGTTGATGCCTGCGGAGATGGCACAGGCTATTCGCTCACAGTTTCCAGGCACTATGCATCAACGGCCCAAAAAGAGAAAGATGCTGCCAAAGAAAATTCGGAAGGCGATAAAACTGCGAAATCCGAATCTGGCAAAAAAGCAAAAAAACGTAGGCCGATTTTCAGTGCCAATGGAATCAGCACGGTAAAAAAGATATTTTCAGAGAAATTCATGCGCTTTGAAACAACTGTTTTTGAAGAACTGGTAAAAATGTCTGACGGAGAAATTGAAATCAAGGATGTGAAGAACAAGCGCTACATTGTAAAAAAAACCGGCGATTATTTCGAAATATATTCGGTCAAAAAGGGGTTTATCTATTCTTTTAAGATACAGGATACTGTATCTCAGATGTATATCGCAGGTGGAATAAGTAGAATCAGCGAGAAGAGGGCGTTTGATAGCAGTCTTGAAATGAAAGAGGAAATGAAAAAAGATATTGAAATTACGCTCAGAAGCGTCAGTCTTGACAGATATTACAGTTATTCATCTTACGTAGATAGATTTGATGAAAATACAACGGTTTACGTAATCCCAAAAAAGAATTCAACCTTGAATGGCTCTTGGAAATGGAAAAATACGGTGGGCAGTTTTGTTAACGATACGATGTCTTACCTCGAACACCATTATCAGAGGGAGCATTCAGAAAATGGCTGGTCGGTCGACAAAAGAAGATTTGGGTGGTCTATACCTCAGAGAAGAGATGATCGAATAGATACTTCCGATTTCTGCACTTTGCTCTTGCACAATTTACTCAGATTGGGTGCAACCTAATTCTGTCCCAGAGCCCCGCAAAGAGTCACATTTATATACTAGTGAAAACATATACCCGATGCTGTGCGTGGATGGCAGCA
>CAILAO010000855.1 GCA_903832105.1 uncultured Pseudomonadota bacterium
ACTCTTGCGCGGACTTCCGGTTGAGGTAGGTTTAAATTATCTGTATAAGAAAACTCGTAAAGCTTCATAACCACACTCCGTCAGTTGGGTATGTAGCATTTTTGATGCCATTTGGTAAACAGGGGACTTCGTGACGCTGACTAAACAGCAACTTCTTGAGAAGAGGAACGATTTATCGCAGTTCTTATTCCATTTGACGAGAGATGGCGATCTCAAGCTTCGCAAAGATCTCTATTCTCTTCAAAAAGATGACGTTCGTCCTTTGGTGGCAAAAGACAGCCTGGCTGGAATTCTGCAAAGACGTTGCATTGAAGCCAGGTCTTCGTTTGGCTATTTCGATTACAAGGTCAGGGTCACGACGGCCTTCGGGGTTCTTAGCTCAAAATCCTTGGTCCAACGAGATTGGTTGAGGGTTGCTTGTTTCACGGAAACTCCAATCGACCATGTATGTCTTCAAATGCAGGAAATCTCAGGACGACAGTCATGTTTCGGTCCCTACGGATTGGCCTTCCGAGAGGATGTGGTCCGTCGCGCCAACGGCAACCCTGTTTTCTACGTCCAAACAACAAATCAAAAGCTTCGCCATGCATTTAACCAAATGGCCGAAGCTTCAAATGCAGCAGACTTCAAAGATTTGATGCCTCTTGTCGAGGGATTTGGTGCGCCTTGGTTCACAAAATACTATGGCCCGACAGAAATCGATTTTCGATGGGAACGGGAGTGGCGAGTGGTTGGTGATTTTTCATTCAGCTTGGCTGATGTCGCCTTTGGTCTTTGCCCCAAGAGTTGCAAAAACATCTTTGAAAAATTCGTGGGACAGTCGTTTCCTTTTGTTGATCCCAACGATGATATGAATGCAATCAAACAAGAACTCAGAAATTGGTCGCATCTGCGGGATTTAAAATAGTGGTAAGAGAAAGGGTGGACTTCCGCTTCGCAGTGTCGAACATTTTTATCAGAAAATAAAGAGCGTAATATATTGGAATTCCAGAGGCTTTTGGCGGCCTAAATTTCTGGGAACAACTTTGCTTTTGTTCCCGGAATTGTTCCCAAAATAAAACCTTTTTCCCATTCTCTTATTGTTGGGTTAATCAATTCACAGGCAACCTAACCGCTTTTGCTAATCTTTTGTCCGCTTTACTCAGCTGACCGAGTCAATCTACTCCTTGTTCTTTGGTCATTTTTCGATCCTAAGGCATCAGATGGATGGCCAGTAGTGGATTTGTTGGATTTACTATCAATCGGTCCGAAGGTACCTGTTCAATCGGAATGATCCATCGCTGCATCTGCCCATCAACGCTTGC
Source organism: uncultured Pseudomonadota bacterium (assembly GCA_903832105.1). Lineage (GTDB taxonomy): Bacteria > Bdellovibrionota_B > Oligoflexia > Oligoflexales > CAILAO01 > CAILAO01. The sequence continues at coordinate 1,305 of CAILAO010000855.1, forward strand.
GCTGATCTCAAGGCTAAACAGTAGTCGACCATTAGGTCCTGTCGGATACATTACCGCTAAATGCCTGGCAAATAAACTGCAATCGATAATTGGCCATAATCCTTCAGTTTGAGAAATTGTTAAATCTTCCGAAAACGTCACTTCCAAGGCCACGATCCTTGAATTTTTCCGAGTGAACCGAGTGCGTTTGTGAATTGCCTTCAAAGATTCAAATGCATTGTCTATTACGTCCTGAACCATCGTATTTAAGGGTTTTTCTCGTGTCAGGAACTCGGAAAATAGACAAATAATTCGAACATAGGAAGCCTGTTGACCCGTTGAAAGAGTGAGTGTCTGATTCTTCCCTTTCGAAATCACGAGGTCGCCATTCGATAGTACTTGGAATGAGCTTCCATGAGTAAGCGTTCCGCGATATGGACGTAGGCGCGAATAGAGTTCCCAAAAAGCGCGAGCCCACTCGGGAAAATCCTTGAATTCGTCCGGTTCTCGAAGTATCCCTAATCGCCTTAACCTTACATACTCACCGTATCGTTTTTTGAATTCCCATTCGGCAAACCCATTTGCATTTAAAATCCACTCCACGATAAGATCGTGAAGTTTATATCCAGTAATGAAGTGCAAAGGACGAAGCTTTTCATACACTAGTCGTATTGCCGACTCTGAATAATTTCCGCTGCATGTCGTGTAGCAATCCAATTGAGGCTGCCCGTTTAACTGCTCTCCATATTTCCATTTAACTACGGATTCTGCATCCTCATGCTGGTAATAAAACGCACGACGTAATTCATCGAGAACCGAGAATTCATACAAGATTCGGTTTGTCAGTTCTTCACGATAACCTACTTGAAACCCACGTTTTCTTGTTCTCGATTTTGTATTCATTTCAACCTCTGAGAAATAGCAAATACCGACTCAATATCTCATCCTCTAGTCAGTTTGTCTCTATGACCAAGTTTTAGTTTTTCTGAAGCCACTCTTGCAATTGGTCTAAAACTTCGATTACACACACATTCAATTCGTATTAACTCATTTCAAGTTTTATCTTATCTAAAAGGTCCTGTCGTATCTTCTGTAATTTTCTCTCACTCTCTTCCCATCTTGGTTCTCCACTTTTTGACAAATTTTTTCTATCCAAAGCCATTAAATCATGAGTAACGGAATTTATTTCAACCATTAACGTTAGAGTGCTGCTCAGTTTTGCTCGACTTTTCGCCGATTCGTCAGCAAGAACCTTAACCGCTCCTGTTAGCGTTTGTATCACCTGATCGTGTTGTTTTTCTCTTTCCGTATTAGTTTTACGTCTTTGTTCTTCTTCCTCTTTTCGATCTACCTGATCCTGTTTTCTTCTTTGACTTTCCGAGTACACATTGAAAGCTATACCAGAGAATGCTAGTGCCGCAAAAAAGGAGTTGAGAATACCAAATGAATCGCCTAACTGACCTAGGCGCGGAAGAATGTTTTTATCTGCCGGCTTTTCCTTGGTTACTTCCTCAGCTTTTATATATGGAAAATCGGAACCTTTCGAAAATAGAATAGCTACTCCGAAACCCCAAAGAAAAAGCGCTATGAGAAAATGACCAGCGAAAGCTTTAGTAGCCATATTTTTGTTTGATTTAGTAGATTGGTCATCTAACATACGAGTCTCCTTTTTGCTTGTGGTTTGATCTTAGTTGCTGCTTGTTAAAAGTATTTTTTTGCTGATAGCTCTATAAGAGGGTAGAGCTTTTCGTTACTTGAATTCTGAGATCCAATCTAATTTTGTAGATTTCAAAGATGTCATCCTTGTCATCTTTCCTCCTTAACGCCAGCAAAAGTGGCGAACTGCATCAGATGAAGAGTTTTTTTCAGCTCTTCATGTCAAGATGCTGGTTGGCAATTCATCGAACCAATGGCGCAATGAAGTCATTCTGAACCGACGAGCAACATGGTCCTACTGGTGATTTTTTGATTCAACCTGTATCATCTCCACTTTTGCTGCTGTAAATCCTGATCCAATAAAACCCAAAGCGTCTAGAATACCTCCAATGAAAGGTCGTTCCAAATAGATTTTTGCTCCATTTGTGCCCGGTGAAACGTCGAGAATTTTCTCCTCGAAACGCGGTCCATAGAGACGAATTAACGTCACTCCCCCCCTGCTTGGAATTTGTTGCATACTTGACATCATAGGAAAAATAATGTGTTCTCCGTCTGAATAAAAAACCTCGGCTTTTACAGAGGGGAAATAGTTGATGATATTGATTGCAAAAGTTTTTTCGGGTTCCGCCTTAACTGCTTCAGTCCTTGCTGTTTCGATCTGCTTCTCGAGTTCATTTATTTGTAATTTCAATCGTTCGTTTTCCTCACCAAGCGTGCTTTTGTATTTTTTGCGCGCGTTTTCTCGGTCTAGATCTTCCGCGTACGCAGTGATCGAGAAGACGAGAACCGATGCATGCTTTTTATCCAAATTCGCTGAAATTCCCTTCTCGGATTGGGTTCTTATATTGTAGACAACAGAGGGGATTGTGATCCCAACCATCACAGCAACATGCATCCGTGTCTCTTTTGAAAAAAATGTGAACGCACCTCCAACTAGGCCATAAATCAAGGATCCGACTGCCATGCCGGCTGGGTTCGCAACATCATGGCCATTAAGCAATGTCCCGGCTAGATCGATCGCAACCGGACAGATGCCGCCAAAGAAGCCAGCAAAACCTATGTGAAGATATCTCCAATCGATTTGCTCCGGTCTTCTCACTGCATCCCTCCAAAGTCGAAGTGCTTCGAAATAGCTCGACGCCAAAGATGTTATCGGTTGTGATAATAGCTACTCAAATATGACATTTATAAGTCGTAAGATACCCTTGGCGTGTAATGACCGTAAACTTCAATTTTCTCTCTCAGGCTTGAGTCCATATCTCAAGTAAGAGCGATGTTTTAATGGAGCCAAACCCTTTTAATCGTTTCTTCATATTTTGTGAGTATCGCCATAATGGTTTCCGTTTTTCCTCTATTTGAATTTTGCCACATCAGCGCCGTTCTGAAAACATCCATCCCTCAGACTTGGAAAGCCACTTAAAATCGTAAACGCAAAACCGCCTGCTTCACCCCCTGTACATCGCCTTTCTCATGCTGCCATGGCCTAAAAAAGCACATTGTCCACAATGGGGGAGTTAAGAAAACTTTAATCAAAGCGAATCAGGTTGAGCTGGATCTGCTTGTTTTTTGAGCTACAAAGCTATCGTGCGCTTTCTTACCTGATCATCAAAAGATCACATTTACACCCAGTTCTATGCGTTCTCTGACGCACTTTAACTTCACCGGTGTCTGACTAAACAATGTGGTGTGCTAAAACAGTTTTCTTGGTTTGCCGACCAACGTTAAAAATGCTGTAGTTCATTCTTAAGAAGATTGAGAATTTCTTGGGCGGTATCCTTACCGAAATACGAAGCTACCTTGTCCAAAGCTACGGGAGTCCTGGCTAGTTCGATAATTGCCTTTGGAATAACATCTCCGGCACCAGTCATTTTCTTGACCAAGTCGGTTTTTTCTCCGATTTTCAGAATCATTCGCAAACCAAGTTTCTCATAAGGGAAAAGACTATCTTTTACTTTTCCCGAACTCAGCAAAGAGATTTTGGATCGAGAGCATCCCAGCCATTCTGCGAGTTGAGATTGATTGACATCAAATCGACGACATACGTCATTAACCAACTTTTTTGTTGCTTCAACATCGCTCATTTCATCGTCTCGTTTCTCATCGTCCATTTGGTATACAATTGATCAGCCATTTGACACTATCATAACACTGTCATCACATTTTTTCAAATATAATACTATTTTCTTTTTAGGTAGTTGTCAGTATCTGTGTAACATTAATCACACATTTAACGACAAGATATTCACTGGCATCAAGTTTGCTCCATCACATTTTGTCCTATTGGTCGGTCTGGATTGAAACTCAATTTTTTCTTTCTAACCCATCAGAAAATATAGGCCACCATTTACAAGGAGAGCGTTATGTATGAAAATCTGATTCCTCTACCGAATTCCACAATCCGGATTTCGGACTGTCAAAGCGGTAGACCCTGCAATACAACTTTCACATTTTCAAGCGAAGTAAGCCCCTTCAGCGTGCGTGACAAAGTAAATTCTTTGCAAGGATTCGTTGAGATCCATCTCCAGACACTTTTAAACGTCCCCGACCTCTGTGTATGGAAAGAATTCCCGTGTAGGGGTGGATTTGTCGATTTTCTCGCTTTCGATAAACGAGGCAGGGTTTTTCTTATCGAAGTAAAGAGGAGTGTCGACTTCAGATCTAAATACGACGTATTATTCCAGGTGCTGAAATATGTACATGGTTCTCACAAAATCGCCGCAACGCTCTTCAAACCAGATGGAACATTTTCTGAGGAAACCACTCGCAGGATCCCCCAAAGCTGGCTGAGAGAAGATGAAAACCTTGCTCGACTTGCAACTCGCCTCCGCTCAAATATTGAACGACAATTAATAAATCCTGTTATCGCAATCGATGAAGCCTCCCGCCCGTTGATCGAGCACGTTTCTTCAATCGTCCTTCGAACTGGGGGGGCCGAGCTACGAGTTGTTGAGATCAACCTGCAGCGCATAATATCACATGAAAATTATAAATCTTACGACTATCTGTATATCAAATGGCACAGAACATCAGACGATTGGATTGGCAGCCCCGAGCGAGAAAATCGAACCCAACATGATCCGATAGCTAATAGACTTGCGGAAGTCGTTAGAGAACCGATCCTAAGTATGATTCGTCATTTGTTGGACACCCTGAACTCTGAATTTAAGATAGCCAGGAACGCGAAAATCTTTACTCTTATCCCTTGCAAAGCATACTTTTCATTTGATCCAGATGGATACATGCCTCAAGGAATGTATCCAAAAACAAATCGCCCCATTCATCCACATCGAATCCTGTTATGTGGACTGGCCGAGAATACACCCTACTATGAAGCAGTAAAAAAGTTGGGATTCCGTCTGGAAAAAAGTGCAAATGGTACACAAGTGTATTGTGTATTCGATGTTATCGCGACAACCACCAAAGTTAAGCTTGAACAGATTGCGACCTTTCTTGCCAACCTAAGAGAGGAATAGCCCTGTTTGCTGCCTAAACGCAGTCATCGATTAAAGAATCTAAACATTTTCACGGGGGCAAAAATGATCATAGTTTTTACAAAAGACGACTTTGTCAGCCACGAAAGATCACTAGCGTCTTTGAAAGACGAGCTGAAGCATATCGAGCGGTGGGCGGATGTCATTCTTATATATGAAAACGGTGTTGGACGAATGATAAAAAACCGCTCCGGATGCCTAGAAAAAAAATTGCCACTGAAAAACTTCAAAAGATTTGCCGGAGAGTAGATCTGTGATATTAATGTTGGATTTACGCCTGAAAGTATGCTTCAAGGGAGCACTGTAACTGTCCGTAGTCAAACAGCGCCTCCAGATCAAACAGGTACACCATTCTGCCATCCTATTTTCGCATTGATGAATCCGCGGCATCGTGAATACCCAGATCTAGCCTCACAGTACCAAGAACAAGCAGAATATGAGCAATTCGATCCGCCATGAGGTTATCGATTACCACAGCTGGTGACATCCCGTGGCAAATGTTGTTGCGAATATTCAATCCTCTGGGATCCGTAAGTACCACCCTCAAATACAGCGGAACATCTGATCCAAACACCTCTTCCAACAACTTATCTCGCAGAAGGTCATCCAAAACTCGAAGCTGAAAAGTTCCGTCTTCCTTCGGACGTAATACGATGCCACCTTTCTTTTCGATTAGGTTGCGGATCCCGTCTTCAATCTGTGGCACCAATAAATGAACGGCACTAAACATGTCGCCTTTGAAATAGGAGTGAAGACCACGTTCAAGAAAAGCATGTTTTACATCTTCAAATAGCCCCGACTTAGACATGAGAGTCATCCAAGCAGAAAGATCAAACGAAAATTTCAAAAAAAACTTACGCAATACTTCGTGCAAATAAATATTTTGAATTCCAATACGCTGAGCCATCTCCAGCACAACATGCCCTTCCAGATCTTCCTGAATTGAGCCAACCGATCCGATTGCCCGCCCCTTATGGTCAACAATCATCTGGCGCATCATAAGAGACAATGGTGCCATCTGTCCCATATCCGTCAAATGACGTTCTGATTCCGCTCGTTTTGTAATAAAAGATTCGATTAGACGATGAACAGCATCATCGAAATCCCCTTTAAGTATTTCTGCAACAAAACTATTCATTTGATCATCAGATACGAAAGTTGATGCTTCAACTCTTTTTAGGTCACTTAGCGACGACGGGCCCATGGACCGTACCTCGCGTAACATAGCATCAGCATCTTCTTTTAAATGAAATTCGCGATAAAGATGGACTAGATTTTGAGACCATGCCGACTTTAGACCAGCTGAAGCATTTGCACCCATTTTCTTGAAAGCCTCAGCAGCTTTTGATATGACACGTCGGACATCATTAGTTCGCTTCATTGATTGGTAATATTTTCCAAGGCGTTTAGCAGCTCCTTCTGCTGCCCATGGATTCAACAACCTTTCTTCGGTAGGATTAGACCAGCGTTCTAATCGTGCCTCAAGGTCACAAATAATTGCATTTTCAATGGATCGAGGTATTTCTATTCCTTTAACTCCTATTAAAATGTCAAAAACTAGAACGCATAAGCCTGGTTTATCATCAGCACCAACCCGATTTCCAAACTCGACAATAGCATCTCGAACTTGCACCAATCGAACGTTGTCATTAAGCGAAATAGCAATCTTCAGGGCGTTTTCCAATTTGGAAAACACTTCTAGGGGGCGATTTTCTTCCTTCGCAACCAATTCCAATGCAGCATCAATTTTAGCTTGTTCCTCCTTATAATTTCTTCTTTCGCTCAACTCGATACCCCTATTGTTCTCATTATCTCTACCCTGCATTTTGCACCAAAGGTTTTACTGATTAACCAAAACAAATAAAAATGTCGTCATAAGCTGAAGCACATTGCTGGTATGCAAGAGCTCGGTCCAATCATCATGATATTCCAAACTCAAACGATCACGATCGCGTCCGTCCCAACAGACACACCCCATAAGGCTCTTTGATTTTGTGCCGATCAAGCCAACAGATGTCGATTTGTTCGCCCAAACCAAGATTTGAGCAACGTCGTCCTTCTTAAGCAGTCCGCCCTCAGAAAAAATGCTATTTTCTATTCCAAAACCACGCCCCTCGGAATCCTGCAAAAACTCCGTCAAAGCCGTCTGCTTGAAATTACGAAATAACCCTTTCAACCCACCGCCAGCGCTTTGACCGACAAGGATTCTAAAGAGTTGAACCATTGCATTATCGTTGAATAGTTCACTTTGTTCACCCGTCAAACCTAAATACTTTGCAGGTCTCTCACCCGGTGTTTTTTCGAAGGAAACAATATCATCCCAAGTAAGCGACCAGACAGTATGCTGCTTCTCAACACCCTGACCATTAATCAAATCAAGTCGTTTTTCGATGTCAGATCTCAGCCTGTCTCCTGATTCTGGTCCAGCATGCCACCTAAAACCATCCAAAAACACCGCAATAGGTTTACCTCCGCCTATTGGCTCAAAGTAGAAGTCGGCTATCGTGCTATTTTCTGAGTTTAGTGCCCTCTGACATGAAACGTTATACTCACGAACCTGATCAGCATGCCCTCGCGGGGCTATCTTTAGCACTGCTGTTTCACCAGGATTGATCGCGACAGGAGCTTCAATAATATCAATTTGGGCTTTGTTAAGAATAGCTTCAAAATGCTCTTCACGGAGTCTCGTCAGGATTGAGGCAAATCTTTCTTCAAGCTCACTTTCGTGGACCCCCGCAAAGCTCGCAACAGAAAGCTTATCGACCTCTTGAAACTGATCACGATGTTCTACCAGCTTCTCTAAGAAACTGATGGCATAGTTTCGCGAAACCAAAGGAATTTCAGACTGCCTGACTACTCCAAGAACGCAGCGGATACATCCGTCGCGTTGCATGTCCTTAGCACAGGTGCAAGACTTCAAGCTCTCTAGTGCTTGCTCCGCCATGCCTATAAACCGATCTTTATCCCAAATTTCTCGTAAGAATCCAGTCCCCCCGGGAACAGAATCGAACATAACCAAAGCTCTTTGTGTTGTGCCACCAGCAACATCCAGCTTGGTTTCCTGCCCCACCTCAAGATGCATAGGGGTGCCTCCAAACTTTTTACGAAATCCTATCAACAAAGCTGCTTTGATTGATGCTACACGCTCTGCGGCTTGGAAATCACTGAACGGCAGGTGGATTCTAATCGCTTCAGAAGTGTTTTCCCGATAAAGCATGATCGGACGTTCTCTTGTATCGCGAGAATCGCCTCCTGGTGTGGTCCGCTTCTTTGATCTTGAACAATATGCCGTGTGTTTTATCTTGGGTTCTCCCTTTTCCATTTCTTCAATTCGTCCGCATTCACGGCATACACGAAAACCACGAGGGAAATCCTGCCCTGCGATCCGTATGCGATCGGTCAATATTGGTTCTTTCCTGCCAAAATTGATCTCACGAAGATCCATTCGTGGGACGAACTCAATGCCAAAAGCAAAGTCGTCTGCAACGCACTCCCATGTTTTCCTAGTAATGTCTTTTGGTACCTGAAAGAAAGACCTGGTCCAAAAGGCATGGACTTCTCGATCTTCATTATCATCCATAACTTGGCTTTCGGATTGGAAGCCATAAGATAGAGCCTTTCGTAGTCGAAGCATCTCGACTACGGCAGAAGTATCGCGCCACTCAGCACTCGCACATTCTGGGCATCCGGATGGAGTTTTTTCTTCGGCATTTCTCTCAAGATGACCACAAGCGGGACAACAACGCCACTGTTCAACCAAGGGTTTTTCTTTTGAACCAACATCAATTTGATCAATTTCCATCTTATGTCCTCCACCGTAGAAGGTGCTTCCCGGAGCAAACTCCCGTATTGCCATCTTTGCTGGACGGTCTATTTCAATCACAGTCTTCGCGACGTCTTTGTCGCTATCTGACGGTGCTGGCCGAAGAATCACGCCTACCAGGTCAACACTATCTTCTGAAAACGCATAATTAGGTAAAAGCCCCTTACGTGCTAAAAAACCAAAGAAACCATCTCTTTCACCTAACGCGTCGAGTTCCGCCGTCAGAGTGGCATCTTCACGTCTTAGAACATCAAATCTAACCTTTTCGTCGTCGGATAACGCACGATACTCACGTTGACGAAAAGGAGCTAGTTCTTGACGAACCACAGTTCGTCTCGCTCGCAGCCTAGTCGACTTCTGGTTAAAGTCGTCGAACACATTATGAAGTCTTAAGAGGATATTTGGAACGGACATCGACGTTGACGTACCAAGTTCTACCTCAATATCTGCCCATGACTCATCTGAGATACCCGTATGCTCGCAATAAGATCGAAATTCCTCAAGAATTATGCGACCATCCGACTGTAAAAGGCGTGCAAAATTTCCAAAAAAACCATCCTCCCTGCAGTCCTGACGTTCCTTGGCAAGATCCTGTACACGGACATTTCCGCCTGCCGAAAGATTAGGCAAGTTCCGGTCAAATATCCTTGCCAAAACCTGCCGTTTAAGAATGTCTGGAGCATCCAGAAAACAAGCTGGTGGTTCGATATGTCCCGCAATAAGTTCCAACGGCTCGTCAAGGTACAATAGATCGCGTGGCCGTGATGTTGCCATAGCCACAATAAGCGCGGATCCCGAAGCTCTACCTGCTCGACCAATTTGCTGCTGAAAATGCGAGCTAGTAGAAGGAAGGCCTGTGGTCATCGTGGCTGAAAGATCGCCAACGTCGATCCCCATTTCCAAAGTGGGCGTGCATGAAAGAAGATTTATGGCATCTGGGCGTCTTTCTTTTGTGGATTTGAAAGCTGTTTCAAGCTGCTCTCTTTCGCTACGGTTCAACAGACCGGTATGTTCATGAGCAAAGATTCTCTCAACAGTTCCTGTGGAGTAAAAAGCTCTATAAAATTCCTGACGATCGTGCTTTTGCGCCTGCTCATAATGCCCCAAACACCTCATCGACAGACATCCTAATCCCTCAAATAGGTTGACCTTGTGTTTTGGTACTACTATTGAATGTTTACAACGTGGGCAACGAAGACGACAAACGCTTTTTGAAATCAGGATATCATCAACTTTAATACCGTATGTCCGATGGGCATTATCTTCCTTCCCGTGTGATCTTTGATCGATAAGACTTTCCGAAGACATTGCTTGCAAGATTGCAGAAAGGACCCAACCTGAATCCTGCAACTTGAATACTCCCTGGGTGCTTGTGGGCAAATGTTTTAAAAGCCAACCTTGAAGCCAGGTTCTTCCTTGCGTCGGGGGCAAAATAGACTCAAAAATTCTTGGTGCACCGTAATTGCACAAAAAGAAGGTAGTCGTCCCGCGTCCGAACCGACAGCCCGGCCCCAAGGCATTCTACTGATCCAGGGAAGAGATCTTTTTGAGAGATGAAATCCGTTTTCTTTATCACGATACTGTTCAAATATTTGGAGGCCAATGCCGCCTCCTCTAAATATTCGCAAAACAAGTCCCAGTAAAAACTTTTGAAAAGTGATCTCATCAAGATCAGCAAACCAACCGCAGTTTTCGTTGTTAAGGCGCTCTTTTATTGCTGCAACTTTTTTCTTCCAGTCAAGATTTGACCAGAATGCGGCTGACGATAAGGTTTTCTCTAATGTTCGCCCTACCTGCGCTCTCAGACCGTACTCAAGATAAATCTCCCAACTGATGCGTTTTTTGAGCATTTCTCTTAAGGGTTTTCGATCGTCTTCCCAAAACTTTCTATATTCATCTAAGGCTGCTAGGTCACCCGGCAGAAGGTTTGCTATGGTCTTTTCTTCACCAATCTTCTCTGCCCAAAAATCAATAAGTTTTTGTCCTGCTTCAGCTAGAGGAACATCTTCGTTTTGCGACGCTACAAATGTCTGCAGAGCAGTACGAAAGTTGAGCCGATAAGTTCGTGCGTTAAAAAAACCGGCACGATGAGAGGCGTCTTGCACTGTATCAGCAAAAGCGAGAAGTCGTTTCGAGTTCGGTGGATTAATCTGACTTAGGAAAGTCTGGTTGGCAATAACGCTGGCGAGCGTGTTGGCAGCACCTCCTATGACTCGGATACTCCTTTTGGTCTCGCAAGCGGGACACTGGCGCTGATCTCGCTTTGATTTTCCACTTTGCATGACATAGCAAAGAAACCTTCGCCAAGCTCCGCCGCAAACCGAGCAATGTTCAGCATAAGATCCTGCCCCATCAGAGGGGCGCTTTGCACCGCATTTTGTACAAACAACAATAATCTCACCCTCAGAAGGTTCTACTTCGTCCGTTCCGACTGGGAACAAATATCTTACGGTTTGATCACGATCGCGCCATGCGGCCAAGATTTCGCCATGATCCGCAAGTTCAACCATTCCTCCCTGCCGCTTTAGTCTAGTTAAAAACCCGTGTTCTCCGCATTCTTCGCAAAAAACTGGGGTCAAAACAGGACTACACGAAGAAGGCAGCTTTTCTTGCATCCAATGAAATTCTGGTCTTTTATTGTCAAGCGAGCTAAGCAAGCCGCGTACTTCTCGGAGCCAAAGCTGCCATCTCATGAAAAAAAGCGGAACCTCACGGGAACCGGAACGTCCTGTAACAATCTGGCGAGATTGACTCACAAGCGACAAAAAACTATGAAGTTGCCTTTTAGAAATGGCAATCTCTTTCAGAGAAGTAAGGACATCTATTTCGGTCTGAGGCTTTCCTTCTAAAGCTTCAAAGATCTTTCGTATCAAAGGATGCGAAACGACCATATTTCCCAGGGCAACAGAATTTTCTGGAACATTTTCAAACCATATCTTTGCTTGGCGATGGACGTAACTGTCCAAATTCTCGCCGCTCTCGTATTCCATGCCATCTTGATCATCTGCAATTTTTGTTTTGCTCGCTTTTGATATTCCTGCAAACGTTTCTTTGATACTTAGACGTTTTTCTCCGATAATAGAATCTTCTGTAAACTTCTCGCCGAAAAGGCGCGTACCGAAACGAGCCAAGTGAAGCGGTCCATCAGGTCCACTAGAAAGAGTTGCTGAAGTTCCGATACAAACCAGATTTCCCTCATCGATCCCAAGACGAGCTTTAAGTCTACGAATGAGAAAAGCAACGTCGCTTCCCTGGGCTCCGTCATAGGTATGCATTTCATCTAAAACCAGAAACTTTAGAGTTGTTCCAGAGACAAGTTTTAACCGTTGCCAAAACGGTCCGAACTCCGGGTTCATGAGCATAATGTCGAGCATTTTATAATTGGTAAGTAAGATGTCCGGTGGAGAAGAAATGATAGCTTGACGATCATCAATAATGCGGCCACCACTATCCCTCGTCATCACTTTTACAGTATGACGTTTCTTGGCACCTTGTTGTCCATAATCCTCACCAACAAGAATTCCTGCCGTAACATTCGGGGCAGCGCTTTCCGCGCGTGATAACATTGGATTTCCCCAAATCTCTCGCCCTAGACGCGTAGCCTGGTCAAAAGCAAGAGCGTTCATAGGATAAAAAACAATGGCTTTTGTGCCGATGGTTCCGGCCTCATTCTGACGGAGACAATGATCAAGAATGGGATATAGGAAACACTCAGTTTTCCCAGAACCCGTGCCGGTGCTAACAATGGTATTTCGATTCTTTTGATCTAACGACGTTAACCGCTGCCATGTGCTCAACTGATGGGCATAGGGAGGAAAATCCGGAAGCACCTTTAATCCAGGATTTTCTTTCGTATCGGGCTTTCGAAATGGTAGTTTGAAATCGATATATGGTCCTCTGAATATTCCTTCATTTGAATATAGAAAGTCTTCCAAAGCCTCTGCAAAAGAATCATCTCTAAAATTGTAGGTCGTTTGCAGATAGCCGCGAAGCTGATCTTTAATCTCGTGAGCCAAAAGACCGGGAACCAATGTTTCGATCTTCATCACCAGCCTCGCTTTTCAAAGAATTGATGTGCTTCGCGAAGTTTTGTGGCTCGGTCAAAACCTCGTTCTCGGTCGTATTTGTACAATACTGGGAATAGAATTTCGTAGACTTGGACAAGTTCGTCAGAAGTGAGACCAAATGTTAATGCCACAAGAGCATCAATTTCAATCAACACCTGTTCACGTAGACCTTTTTCTCGAAAAGGTGTTTTTGCATTCCATGCCTTGTCAAATACTGGGAGGCAGACTCCGTCACAAAGCGTATCTCTATTCTTAACCAAGCACTTAGAAGCTTCCCATAGGTCCGAATAGTATTTGGTCAAACAATTCAACGCCAAGGCCCTTCGTGCAATAGAATCAAAAAAATCTGTTTTCGATCCAACTGGCATTTTTCGAAAGTCGTTAGACAAGAAATTCGTCATATTTCTCAGTCGAGTGATAGCGTCAATCACAAGCGAACTAAAATATCCGGAAAAAACTGCTAAATCTTTCGCGCTTGCGAAAGCTAGACTCACGACTCCATGGATATGATTCAGACCAGGCGGAGCAATCACCGTAAAAAGGCATCTCTCGTTTGCAATATTCACCATCTTTCTTGTGAAAAGACGAAAGAAGCTCCTGTACGGGCGTCCGTTCAATACTGGAAACAACCTATCTATCTCCTGATCGGAACCTGACGCTTGATAAACACACCGAGATACATAATTTTCAGGAAGCAAATTCAAATCTATTGATTGGTATGACATTTTGTTCCTGAATTCTTCCATGGGTTCCTGAAAATACATATTTCCCAGGTGTATATTAGGTCCTGATAAAACAGAAGTACGAATCGAATCAGGCTTTCCAGGGCCATATTTAATGTGTCCATTATCTTGAGCCCCGGTTTCATGAAACATCTCCGAACCTACACAATTGTCCTTTCCGACTACATCTTCAACCGTGCCATTTGCGCTGGCTATCTTTTCAACAAAGCCCAGCAAATCTTGACTGTGAAGGTTAAGAAAAGATGGCGCAACCGAATCATCATTCAAGAACTTTCCAAAAATCTTTAATACCGATGAATCAATCTTAACCACCCTTTTGCGATGTCCCTTAGTTTCCCACTTTCCGGATGCGTCTTTGATTAGGGGGACAGCGTCATACGGCAAATTATGTGCATGTGAATCATCGACTGTTCTTGTCAAAAAAAGATTTCCGATGTGTTCGAATGCAGCACCCAGAGCGTTTGTTTGTCCAAAAATGTTTACACTGAACTGCTTGTTGTGATCAACGTCGGCAAAAAGCTTGAATTGGTTCTGAAAATGGAAATGATAACGATAGCGTGTATAAGCTTGTGAGCGAATTTTTAGTGCTCGTTGATCTTCAAGAATACCATCTTCTTGAATAATCCCAACTGAACCTGTTTCAGACAACAATCGAAATGCCAAAACATCAAACGCCTTATAGGTGTTTTTCGAAATTCCAAGAAGGTCGGAATAAAATGGTGTTTCGAGCAGGCTCGTATATCCTTCAATTCTCACAAACTCGCTACCAAGTGAATCCATGACATAACGTGAGCCGATTGCCTGGATGAATCTCCTGGTGTTAGCTGCGTTCATATCCAAAACGGCCGGAATAGTATTAGTATCAGAAACATAAAGAGCATCTTCCCAACCTACCGCCACCCATGGTGGATTTGCCAATATGAGATCAAAACCACGACCATTGCATAACTTTGGAAATTCCAACTCCCAATGAAAAAACCGTTCTTTGTTAGCAATTGAGGCAGAAATCTCAAACATGTGATTTGAAACCGTCGCGGCATCTAATATTTGTCCTACCAGACCAACATACTTCTCATGAGTGACTGGAGCATGATCTAGGTCTGAAGGATGAACAAAAAACATTGAACACCAGAGATCACAGACTTTCTTCAAAAGCATGATTGCCTCTGTGTCATTATTGTCGCTCTTTAATCGCTCAAATAGGCTCTCGGCTTGCTTTTGAACTTTTATCAGCAACTCATGATCTTTTGGAAGCGAAGAAGAAAGCAAGCTTCTCCTGAACTCTTTAGCGCGTGTAAACCCCTCGCGATCATAATCTCTCAGTCTATCGCCATAATGGATCATTCCTTCGTCCAAAATAAGCCATGGAAAAAATCCGTCTGGCGTTTTATCAAACCTAGCCCCGATCAAACTGTTGCCAATCTTTAGGCGTCCAGTGAAATCCGGTGGGTCTTTCCCGGCGCCGATGCAGTTGAGCCAAAGGGAAAAACGAGCAAGTTCAATAGCTGTCGGATTTAGGTCAACGCCGTATACATTATGGCTAATAAGATGATGCTTTATTTCATAAAGCCGTTTTTGTTTTTTTGCAGGCGTATCAAGTGATTTAGACCTCGTAACGACTTCTCGTTCTAAAATAATGGCCGAAAGTTGATTCACAGCTTCATTTAGAAATGCTCCCGAGCCCATGGCTGGTTCGAGGATCGAAAGGGACATAAGTTCATCGATAGTCCGTTCCTTTTCAAAAAGGACCTTGAGAGCGTACTTTACTGTGCACTGTGTTAAAGATTCAGGAGTATAGTAGCTAGCAAGTTTCTGCCGGTCACGACCTGCTAGACGGTATATGAAGCTTCCCTTGGCATATTCAATAACGTTACCGTCAATATCTCTCACAAAATGTTCATCTTTGATTCGGAAATTCTGATCGGCTTTGAATTTATCGACAAGTGGCTTAGGTGTCAGGTAAATATTTTCTGTCTCTCGTCCTTGCTGGAGATCTGCATTTTCAATTTTTGCCGGTTTCAACGCTACCAAAACATCTTTGGCGAAAAAACCTGTGTAAGACAATAAACCTTCATATACTGCACCAAGTTGGTTAATCCCGAGGTTTGCGTATGATACCCTTCCTCTTGTTCCACGTCCTCTGGTTTTTATCCTGGTAAACCCGAGTTTCAGCAGGATTTGGCGTAACACGGAGTTGCGAAATTTAACATCACCCAAATGTTTGAGGTATGCTGGATCGAATAGATTGCTTTTGAGGCCCTTCACCAAGAATCCCGTATGACTCGGAAGTTCTCTTGTGAACAGATCCAACTGTTTGTCCGTTTGGAAACCAAACCAAATCAACGCAAAAATGCGTTCAAGACTTTCGTGAAAGAACGTCCCTGCGTAATCCGGAGATTCAGGCACAAGATCTTGCTGCGCAGCTTCGATAAGCTTTTCAAGACTATATCCTTGCCTAAATATTCTTGATTTTACCGGAAGCAGTTCAGATTCTGGTCCCTGCGCTTCAAGATAAAGCAAAAAAATCAGGCGATACACATAAAACAACGCGTCATGCGCAAGTTCTTGAGCATACTGTTCATCACTATAGGCGTATTTTTGGTGGGTTTGCCTGCGATATTCAATTGCCTCGTTGATCAGAAGTTCTATGGCTTCACGAACATTCTCGCGAAGCTCAGTCGTAACGGCAAAAGCCTGTCTATGACTACTCTCATCTAGGTCATCATGAAGAGACGATCCAGAATCGGGATTCAGTATCGCCCTAGAAACTAGCCCCACCACTTCCCGGTATACTTTTGCCTCGCGCTGGAAAAAAATCTCTTCCCAATCAAAACAAAGATATCGCCCCATATTCCACTTTGAACGTTCAATCAGAAAAAGAGCATTCGGGGCTCCCAGTAAAATCCATCTGGGAGGCTTCTCAACTTCAAAAAGTTCCTCACACAACACTTCGCTAATCGAGCGTTCATCTGATGCCTCCTCCCCTTCCAAGGAAAGGCTTAAAACAGACTTTGATTCAAAATCCCCACTTTCTACGTGATCAAGAAGAAATCCAAGTATATGTTGTTCTTCTCCTTTTACGTCGCACACAAAAGATGCGAAGGTTTCCCCATTAAGCGATAGTCGTTTTTGCCAGCAAGGTGCATATCCAAGAGACTTGAAAATCAAGTCGTAAAGGTTAGAGAGCTCTTGCACAGAAGAAACGTTTTCTTTCCATGTTGATTTAAAACGCCAAAACTGACCTTCCAATGACTTCAAGGCATTGATTTGATCTTGAGCGGTCGATAACTGTTCCAGGCGGCTCTCAATATCTCCTGCAAGCTTTGAATCCCAGAAGTGGTTGGTATAAAACTCGTTTTCGTTGATAATGCCTCGTTCCATGTTTTTACTCTGCCTCACGCGCCAATAAACGCGACAATAAACCTAATATACGGGTGTTCATACTGCACATCAAAGTGCGATTCAGCGTATTCCTTTTGTTCTTGGACCAACCGAGCAACATATTTTTTTTCCTCTTCAAGTCTTCTTGCTTTACTGGGACTTGCAAATACTTCTGCCAGATATTTCTCGCGCTGGTGTCGCCAGTTCAATACTTGATGTTCCATCGTTCTTCGGTAAACGTCTTTTCTTTGACTTTGTTGGTAGGCCTGCCTTTTCAGTTCAGAATCTTTTCCGGTCAGATCTTTATAAAGAGATTGTGCCTGAGTTTTTAACGTTGAGATCTGATTGGCGGAAAGCTGGTGACCGGGATTCACCATATTGGAACGAAGTCCTAGGGTTTCCAATCCTTCTTTGCATGATAGATAAACCCATTTTCCTTTGTCTGGAATCGCGACCTGCAAACGTGAAAGGGCCGGTTGACCACGCTGGTTGAAAGCTGCCGAATACACCAAAAAGCCTATAGTCCCTCGTCTTTCTTCAAGCACGACGACAGGGACCTTGTCGCGTTCAAAGGTATTCTCAAGCAGTTGTTCGAGCGCGGATACGACCGGATGAATCTCCCACCAGAAGGATGCCTCAGGCCATTTCCCTGCTTTCTTGCGAGCATTCAATATTTCACGGTTAACAACCGTTGCGTCAGGTGACAGAGAGACGGTCTTCTTTTTCTGAATGTTCAATTCGGCGTGAAGAGGTGCGAAACAACGCGCAAGGACCACTTGCGAAAGGTCGTCTCCCGTGAGATCAAAAGTCCAAGCTCCATCTTCAACTTTAGGGCGAAGTCCAAGTTCTATCATTAATTCTTCGGCAAACTCTTTGTCGGTGAGTTGTCTGAAGGTCGAAAGCATTTTGACTTCGCTTCCAGGAATATCGTTAACAGCACCGAAAATTTCATCATAGGCATCGACAGGAAAACACTTGATGGGGTCATCTTCCTCCTGAACTGCGAGGGTTACAGCCTCGGTTTCCTTGTCGGCAGAGAAACACCTCAAGGCAAGCGCCGGATCGCCTAATTGGTCGCGAGACTCTTTGGCTTTGTCCAGGAGCTTTCTCACCACCCAAGCTTCGTTAAGAAACTTGAGTTCTGGGTCATCAGTCTTGTTAACAAGATAAAAAATTTGAGGCTGTTGCTGCTGCCCATAACGGTCGATACGACCGTTACGTTGTTCAATAGTGATTAAGGACCATGGAACATCAAAATGGATAACGTGATGGCAGAAAAAATGAAGGTTAACGCCCTCAGATGCTGCATCGCTTGCGATCAGGATTTTGATTTTACTTGATTGCGAACCAAAGTCTTCGATTATTTCGTTTTGGAGTTGTTCTGGCATTCCACCATGAAAAATTGCGATTTCTGCGGTTCGATCAAACTCTTTCTCATTTGATGGGAGTCCCAACCCAAGATCCTCAGAGAGAGCTGCTGCGAGAATAGACTGGGTTTGCAAAAATTCTGTGAAAACCACTACACGTTTGCGTTGACGGTGAATATCCTTGATGATGTCCACGAGACGAATATATTTTGGTGTTTCCTTGATGGTCGATTGCCCGAGATCATTAAGGAATTTCGACAAAAACTCTGCGTCGTCGCGATGATGAGCATCTGGAGTATTGTTGTTTAGTTTTTTTAGACGTGCTTCAAGACTGGATCTGAACGCTTCCGGGGAAGAATAGAGCAGTTTTGCGAGGGTCGATCTAAAAAAAACATCCTTCCGTCTGGTTTTACCTCGATCCAGAACGGAAAAAACCTTTCCGCGAAGGCTTTTTAGGATTTGCTCATGTCCCGGTAACATAGGCAGGAATGCTGGGTGCTCCTTGCGAAGCGGGATTTCCATTTCAGTTTGCACTTCTTTATGAAAGCGTCTAACAACCAGCGGCTTTAGGTCTTCTTGAGTGATGTTTTTAGGGTCCGTGACCTTGAGCGGATCAATCAATTCCAAGAGGCTAGCGTAACTATCACGACTTCCGTCATGAGGTGTAGCACTTGTAAGGATCAATGAGTCGGAGATGCTGGCGAGTTCACGAGCTAGACGAGCCCTCATAGAAGCTGCATTACCCCTTCGAGCAACATTGTGGCATTCGTCAATGACAATAACATCCCAGTGAGTCAAGGCCAGTTTTTCCAACATGCGAGGAGATTTTAGGGTATCCATCGACATGATAATTCGATCGCGATGATCAAACGGATTTGCCTGCGACGGTATCTCGCGGTAAAGAGCCTCGATTCTTTGCCTATTGAAAGCTTCAAGAGCGATACCAAAACGTGACCAGATTTCCTTTTGAAACTGAGTCAACATTGATTTCAAGCAGACCACAAGAATCCTGCGACCCCGACCTCTCTTGATAAGTTCTGAGAGCAATACTCCGACCTGAATTGTCTTGCCCAAACCTACGGCATCTGCCAAAAGAATTCGGGGCCTGGTCATTTGTTCTTCATTTAGTGCCTTGAAAGCAGGAACCAGCTGATAAAGAGCTTGTTTAAAGACACCACGATGCCCGACTACCAGCTGATTGTCTGTAGGGAGCACCCGACGGGCCCAAAGGTCTATCCAAAGTCCAGTTCTCCTAAACTGAGCTGACTGATCTGGTTCAAACCGAATAGCAAGAGGATCAACCACCTCGATCGCCTCAAAGCAATCTAAAAAGACCATCGAGAGCCCGCGCGTAAGTCCACCCACACCTTCTGCTGTTACTATACGTGCATCAAGCTCATGGTCTTGTTCGCAGGACCGAACAACCCACTCTTCACCTCTGACACGAATACGAACACCTGGAGGAAGAGTCGCCTTCAAGCGTTTCGATGTAGGAATAAGAAGAGTTGGTGTCGGCATTTTAACCTCAATCAAAATACAACAAAGCGAGATTTCACTGTTAATGGCTAAATATTAGCAAAAGATAAGAAACTACATAAGGGAAAATTCTTGCCTTTCGATACCTCAATAACAGTTTGTTATTTTTCCAAGATTACTGCGTCACAGCATTTACGGGCAAGAATGGGCCGTTAAAGCACATTGTGGACGATGTCGCAATTAAGAAAACTTAAATTTGAGTAAAGTCGTCCGCCTTATTTTTGGGCAAACCTCACGTAAAGTTATCGCTGACATGGTTTAACCCTTTCTTTTGAAAAGATAGGGATAAAAACTACTCTCCTTTTATTTGTCTTTCGAAGCCTGATACTCGCCATTTCATTTCTTCACGCACTTTCATGCGAATACGCATTCTTTTGGGTGTAATAAAATGAAACCCTATTTCATGGACTTTGATATCTTTGGTTGCACTGTTTGAAACCGTCAGAGATATCAATTTCCGAATACTAGAAGATCTGAATTTGAAGTGACTAAAGCAACTTTTCCTTCAGCAACAACAGGTAAAATTGTAACATTAGTGAAATAGCTATCTGATTTTACTGAGTGCATCAGGGCTCTCTGAGATGCTTGATCAAACAACTCCACGGGTTGATCAATTAGAGCCGGAAATTTCTGGGTATAGGCAAAAGCGTCAAATTGCGAAAAGGATATTAAACGGTCGTCTCGGCACATAATAGGACCAAACTGACTCGCCAACGACGTTCTTGTATCTTTCCATAATATTTCACCTGTTTTTTGATTGAGGCAATAGACTCCGGAAACAGCTTTTTTACCAAAATGAACAGAATCGTATATGAAAAGATTAGTACAAACCACATTACCACAAGGGACTGGAGTATTAATTATATTCACTGAATACTGTTTTTCAACGTCAACCCCTTTAGCATAGGGTCCCTGAAATATCTCGCGATATGGCTCTTTTTTCCAGGTCAACTTTTTATTGAAGCAATCGTAACCAACTAGATCATACCGACCTGTTTTGCCTCGTTTCATAAAGCCAAATGCCATAGATCCCTCTTTTGAAAGCATAGCATGAATTATTTGAAGGCCCGGAATTTCGCATGAAATAGTTTCACCTGAGTTATTGAATCTCTTAGCCCGGCTGTACTCAGTTGTACTCGCCCGGACATCAATTCCTTCTGTTACCGAATTTGCATCTGGCAACGCTTCATGTCCCACTATTTTCACCGAATTTTCAGACACGAGTGCGATATCTCCAGATACATCAATTATCATGGCATAATTCTTTTTGCGTTCTGACCAACGTATCTTGTCCTTCGCACTCCATACAACTTTGGGGGGATTTATTTCAGAAAGGCTATATATATCCTTTTCAAAGTATATCAATGCACCATCCGCAGTTACTAATAAAGGGGGGCTGTTTTCTGGATTTATCCGATCATCAATTCTCAAGGAAACATTTTTACCAGTAGAAATATTAAGGCTAAATATTCCGACTTTTGTCGTATATATAACCGTTGTGCCATCAAAAGCTATGAACATTTGCACATCTTTTAAATGTTTTAGAAATAATATTTTCGCTGGTGGATCAGGAAAAACATCACGTTCTTGATTTTTATCAATTAAGTCGCTAAATAGCGACATCTGCGTTCCAGACGTCGATTGTTTTACGCCCTTTTTCGCGCAGGACATGCTGTTAACGAGCGATAAAACAGAAATTAGAAATATTTTATCTAATCTACTCATAACGCCTCCTTTGTTTTGTTAATGTGCCATCAGTTTACCCGCAATCAATCTAATGGCCGTATTTTCCAAGTTGTCCGCCGTTGAAATGCTGTCGATTACGACTGGTTCAAAATCTGATAAACCATTTAAAATGCATGTTGCATTAAATCTCAAAGACCTGCCAACTTGCTCTCCACGGTTTAGATTGCAGGTCCAACTTACGCTTTCGTTGCTTTTTTTATCGACAATATAGCCATCCATGGAAAGTTTTTGTTTAAGAATTGAAATAGTTCTCTCAGCAATCACATCAGAAGCAATGATGTTGATGACCTTTCGCTCTTTGGGAGTCGCATCGAGCAACTTAGATATTTCAGTTTTATGACTGTCGCTTATTTTTGTGAATAGCTCAACTGGTCTTCCAATTATCATCCAAGCATCAAGATCATTTTTTTCCTCTTCATTGATTTTTTCAAAAGCGACTTTTAAGTCCCTTCTTACTTTTTGGCTGTGTTCAGCCTTTAAAGTACTCAGAGCTGTTTTAGCCCAATGAACGCGATCATTAGAGTGATGCTCAATTAAACCTGCGATCGTAGTTTTCTTGATTCCAATCCAAATCGCATGTTTTACCGTTTGCGGGCAATCAGAAAGAACTTGAGCGCCTTTTACGAGGGCGCTGATTTCGGATTTTACCGACCCATTCCATTGCGCAGATTCATTGCTTTCCATGGTCTCTCCCTGACTGGTAATGGCGATCCCGAATACAGAAATTGCATCAGCGATTGCGTTTATTTTTGCTTCTTGATAGTCAGCTCCCTCACCAAATCCTGCAACCATTCCCGAATACTTCGCTGCTGAAGCGTTTTTGTCACAGACTTCATCAGCCATCACCAGCGGACAGAAGAAGACTCCAAAAACCAGAATAAGTTTATGCCACATTTATGAACCTCTCTTTCTTTCAAAAATCATAGTTAAGACCAAAACCGACGGTTTTCGTATCAATCATAGGAATAAAAGTTATACGGTTTGTTTTTGATTCAATCCTATATTGATCAGAATTAACGGTTTGTATTCTGAAATGAAATTCAAGGTTAGACCACAAATAAAGGAGCCCACAACCGAGCAAAATCCACCCTCCATTAACGAATGGTCTGTAAGATTGCGATTTATCTTCGTCACTATTAGCTAAATTGGTTTCAGATTTCTTTTCAGAGCTTGTCTTAGCATTTGAAGCTTTTTCTTCATGATCTTTTGAAGAAAGATGGTATTTATCTGAAAGCAGTTGATAATAAAGTCCTGCACCCAATCCAGCCACAGATAATGTTCCGCCTATAATTCCTGCCCAAGTATCAACGGTGACACGTTGATTTAGGAAAATAGTTTCTCGGTGTGCAATGATAGCCTGAGAGATGTTTAAAACCGAAGCAGTGACACGATAGCTGTTCACGCTGATGCGTTTAATAGATACTGAGACAAACGCTTGAAAGGCTTTCTGCTTGCCCAGTTTCACCGCTTTTTCAGTATCAACGTTCAACGAACCATGTTGATAGAGGGATTCTTCTGCAAGATTATTTCGAATCTCGTCACGCAAAGCCCCGGGCAAAAATTTAATGCCGCTTTTTAAAAAAGATGACTCAAGTGAAACAGAAAAATTTTCACACCAGATCCGCGCCTCTTCTTGCTTATTTTTGCTGTCTTTAGAAATCTTCTCTGTAGCGTCACATTCAACAATATCGAGGAAAACAACATCAAGTTTATCAGCTTTTAACTTTGGCACTATCTGACTAGCCAAAGCGGATGCAAGAGGAGCAGCGGTCTCGCTTTCCCTCTCAACAACATACTCCTCAGACGCCATAGCCAAAACAGATTTCCAAACACTGAATATAACTAGAATCAAATAGAGTATTCTCATAGGTTTCCTCCCACAAAATTAAGAGCGGAGGAAATTTACTCCGCACTTGATTTCGATCCAATGCTTTCCAGGTAAAGCGTTTGCTGTTCCAGCAGTTTTTTTCTGATTTCTGGATTTCCGCCGCCACCAGTAGCGTCACGAAGCTGGCGAGCTAATTCTTGCTTTGCGATTCCAGCTTTAGCTGCGCAGTATACTTTTAAAACACGATCTCCTGAAGAATTAGATTCAACTCTTTTTTCCCAATACTTCTGGTCGATAGTCACGCCAGATAGTTTACCTTGGCTTAAAAAAGCTGTTAGGCTTTCCACACCAGGATCGCCAGCTGCTGAGGCTTCAAAGGTTTGTCCGGAGGTGGTGAGATTATCTTTGATGTGTCGTAAAATATCAGTTCTTGCAGAGTCTGCAGCTGCTTTTATGCATGCTTCGGGGCGTGAGTCACCAGACATTGTAATCACGTTTATAAAAAAGACCTTTCCCTTTTCTTCTGACAAACCAGTCTCGCCGTGAACCCATTCAGGGGTTTCGCTTTTGCCTCCTATTCGCTCTAAGACTTTTGTCGCTTCGAACTCAGGTTCATTTTTAGCGGCAGTGCAGGAGACAAAACACATCAAAAACATCGCTAAAGAAACAAATGTAAAAATCTTCATACCGTTCTCCTTTTTAATTATTTTGAGTTTCCATCTTTCAAACTTTTGAAATCTGGAAATTCAATCGTTACTTTTGCCCAACCTGAGTGGATCACTTTCGTTGGGATTGAATTTAAAACATCCTCAACAGATTGCTTCGTGTGAGCGTCTTGTCCGAATATCAAATAGGAAAAGTCGACGTTTAATGCCTCAGCGACCCGTTTAAGGTCATCAAGGTTTCGTGGTGAAATTCCTTGACCCCAATCTTGAAGGCTGCTACGTTTCACGCCACTCATACTTGCGAGCTGCTTGAAAGACAGATTCTTTTCTTTCATTAGTTTTTTCAAAATTAAATCAAGTTTCATATTATTGTCCTCGGCATTAAACTGAACGACACATGTACTCATCGGGCGGGTTACGACTAGCGTTAGAAACAGCCGACATGTCGGTTTTGAGGCCGCAATGACGGCCGACGTGGTGTAGCGTTCAAGCAAAGATATTAGAAAAAATTATCGATAGCTGCTGACGGAATGGCGGTAGTTGTGCCGAAAAGACGGCTGCCTCGTAACGAGGCGGCCTAGCTTGTGGGGTTTTGTTTTTAGCTTGCTTTCTTAATGGGAAAAACATTGCCATCTAACGAACTACTTGGTTTCAAATTCATATGCACTACGTGATGACCTAGAGCAAACGCTGCTCCCTGCAAAGCAGCAAGTAAGGCCATTTTTCCAAGATTAGTGATCATTTTGCTCCAATCTTTGGAATCAATATTTCCTTCGTTAGGGAAATGTGTTTGGGGTTGATGGGTTTTGTTTTCAGCATTCTGAGCCATTTTTTATACTCCTGTTCGACAAACATTAAAAGAGATCACTGCAATCTCTTCATAGTACTTATACCAACAAAATCGGTATAAGGCTTATAGGACAGTGCTTTAACGACTTTGGAGGAATTTGTAATGAAGAATCTAGTTAACCTATCTGCCGCCCAGAAAATTTTATTTTTCGGCCACGCGATCGTAGCTTTCGGTGCCATGGTTGCTTCGCTTGGGACTCTTTTGAGTCTAGCGCAATCAGGAAATCTGCCCCAAGAACCCTTTGCGTCGGCCAATACAGTGGCATCTAAAACTTCAACACAAGCATCCACAAGATACTTCATGGATTAAAGGAGAAAATCACATGTTTGATACACAAGAACGAGTTCGTCGTCGCTACGGCGAACTCATGAGCAGGATTGAGGCTGAATACGAATACGTGCAACCAATCCCGGAGAGCGTTATGAACCTCTATCGACTGGCATCTTTGATACACCATCGGCGTTTTCAGACGTATTTTGATTTATACGGGTGGATAACTCTTGATGAGAATCAAGTCGACGAAGCTAAAAGAACTCTTTTGAGACACGGCATTTCCCAATTTGAACAAGATACAATAAAAAATCTAAACCAACGCTGCTTGGAAATGGAACGCAACTCGAAAGCTTCGTCCTACGGAAAGCCTTTGGCGCTTCTACCAGCCAGCACTGAGCAGGAAAGGAAACCGTTATGTGCCATATCGCCAATATGAACGACGCATTGAGGCGGAGGATACCTTTTCTTCCGCCGCCTCATCGCTTGCTCTTGTCTGCCCATGTAGCTGGCTTGAACGAAAAAACCATGCAACATGTTTTTCAAGCAATAAGATCATTCGAAGATTTTAACCGCGGTAACGACCCCTATAAGGAGCATGACTACGGAGTCATAGATTTTGAGGGAAAGCAGTATGTGTGGAAGTTTGACTATTACGACGACGATTTCCAATTTTTTAAAGAAAACGGAAATCGCGCCTTGGTCTTAATGGAGGCTTCCGAGTACTAATATTGCAGATTTAAAGTGGGTCCTATAACGTATCTTCTAGTAACCAATTACAGCAGAAATGAGGTGTTTTATGGAAAATCTGCCAGAAAAAGTGGGTAGGTTTGGTTCGGATAAGATTTTTTCGGTGCTTCTGGACCGGTATTTCAGAGAAGAAGTTGCGGGAAAGTCACCGCTCACAATCAAAGCAAAGATGTGCGATGTGAAGAAGTTCTTGATGTTTTATCAGGCAATGAATGGACACCTTCGTGGAGGCGAATGGATGGTCAGGGATACAAGGCTTTTCTTGGATGAGCTTCAGAAACAAGGTTACAGTCCCGCTACGCTCAACAGAATTTTTGCTACACTGAAAAGCTTTGGTTCTTGGCTTCAAGAAGTTGAAGTGCTCAGAGTTCATCCGTGCAAAGGTATCCAGGAACTCCATCTTGATCCATCGCCACCAAAGGCGATCCGAGATTTGGAGTTTCACCGGCTCAACAAGGCTGCTGATGTTTTGGTCAATGGTAGCGATGCAAAATATTCGCAAGATTATCGAAACAAAATTATGCTGGCAACCCTTGATGCAAGCGGTCTTCGAATATCGGAGCTTCTTAATCTGAAACTGGAGCAGCTTCAAGGTAAGAAACTCACCGGGGTGCACTGCAAGGGCGGCCATGTACGGGATGTTCTCATTAGGCAGGACGTAGCTGATATCATACGTGGATATGTTGACCGACATCGAGTGCCAGGGTCGTCATTTCTGTTTACAAACCGTTATGGAGAATCAATTAGTCGCAATGGTATTGCCAAAGCTTTTGACAAAATCGCAAGCTACGCCAACGCTTCACTAGCAGATGATCAACGCATTAACCTTACGCCGCATTTGCTGAGGCATCGCCATGCTTTTAAGTGTAGAGAAGCAAAAGATCCTGTATTCGCCGCAAAAAGATTGGGTCACAGAAGTTTGACTTACATCGAGAGGTACTCAAAGCTCAATGACATTGAGGAAGGGGATGTTATTGAAAGGATTTAATGTGGCTACTCAAGGAACTGGAGATCGCTAAGTGGCCTTGGCGATCTTACTTCCTCTATTCACTCGAACCACCGTTATTTTAATTCCATTTTAAGAATAGCTTGGTTCATACACTTTCTGTTGAAGCAACAGAACTTTCCAAGTATCGAAATTTCTGGTAAACAAGAATATTCAGCAGGCACAAAATCTTATTGGAAGGTATTTATGAATAAATGGCAAATAAAGGAGAGAAAAGCATACAGAACTTGCAAAAAACCGATCAAAAACATTCTACACGGCAATCTTATCTTTAAAGAAAGCGAACCAGCTCCTGGTGAAACTGATCTAAGGATTATTCGAACAAGGCTTCTTCGGGAATATCCTCCATTTAAAAACGAATGGATGAAACTCAAGGGGTTTATCCGGAAAAGAGGTTCGCTTTTTAAAATCAATGATTACATAAGGAGCGCTGAGATCCGTGCTTTCGAGAAAAAGTGGCATATTAACATTGGAGTTGAATCTGACAATAAATCCGTTTTAATAGATCTGGCATCGACTTTCCCACTACTGGATTTTGCTGTCTTAGCGCCTGGAAATTGGGATGTTGATGTTGTTAGTGAAGATCAATATCTGATATTGGTGGATAAAAATGCTTCACACAAAGATGTCGTCACCCTATTTGATGATTTCTG
>CAILAO010000856.1 GCA_903832105.1 uncultured Pseudomonadota bacterium
CCGCGGGTTCTGTTGCTTCTGAACAGTAGTTGTCATGTGATATTAAGAGCAAAAAAAAAGGAAGCATTTAAAAATGCTTCCTTTAGGTTTTTCGAATTCTACCAGCGATCGCCGCCGCCGCCGCCGCTACGACCACGGCCGCCGCCGCCTCGACCGGACTCTTGCGGACGGGCTTCATTGACCGTAATTTGTCGGCCATCGAGATTGTAGCCGTTGAATTTCTTAATCGCCGCTTCCATTTCTGCTTGCGACGTCATCTCGACAAAGCCAAAACCCTTGCTTCTTCCTGAATCGCGATCCGTGATCACCTTAGCTGACTCAACAGTTCCTGCTTGGCTGAACAGGTCTTGTAGATTGTTGTCTGTTGTTTGATACGATAGACCGCCGACGTAAAGTTTCTTACCCATTTAAAAATCCCTCAAAAAGCATTAAAACAAAAAAACTAGGACCACTATTACCGAGTGGTCACGTGATGTTTAACATAAAAGTATTGAATTGAGACAGTGTTTTATGATGCCGTAGCTGAAAAAAGCTGCGAAAAGCCCGTAATATACTGTAATCACAGGATTCGGTAGGTCTAAAAATTGGTTTGCAGTTCGATTCCATTGTCATCAATTAAAACCGAATATTTCGATGTGTCTATATAATCATCAAGTGACTATGTTATCTTAGTATTTTCTAGGTGCCTTTCTAGCTAATCAGTCAATTTAGCAAGCAAATTCGCTGTTTTTTCGCGCTGCCGATTTGGAACGAATATTGCTAATTGAATCCTTACCGATATCCGATATCCGACAAATTATCGGTTTTAAAATCGGATGTGAGAAATCAAATATTGTCGAAAGGAAGTTCAATATGAAGCGGATTCTAATTCTTACTGTTATGGGAGCGTCACTTTTCACAACAAACTGTAGCAACCAAACAAGAACCTCATACTTAAACTCCAGTGTGAGAAATCCTGTGGGCGAAAAAGCAAACTTTGTGCTTGTCAAAGGACGTTCAGATGGAATTATTGATAGTGGTTCAATTAAGTCTCAAGTCCTAATTTCTCAAAGCAAACCAGATACTGAATTCAATGTGTCCCTGTCGTACTTTTTTCAAACTCATTTTTCTGGTGATCGACGAGGTACGATGGTTATACCTTTGAAAAAGGAATTTTTTGCCCCTGAATTTCTCGAGAATCTTCGGAAAACTGGAAAGTACGAGGATGATCGTTTCAAGGCCGAATATCTGGGAACGCTGAATAAATTTACAACCTTGGCGGGTAAAGGGACGACTTACGAAAATGTCGATGAAATTCGTCTTTACGATATTGACTCCTCACTGTCTCCAAACCAGAAATTCGAAGACATGGAAATCCATGCCCTTGTGAAAGAAGGCATTCCGGTTCTGGGAGCGATCTCATTAGATATCAAAGGTACCGATACCGATGGACTCTCGATCAGAGTTCGGGTTGGGACCGACTACATCGGGAATTGAGTGATGTGGAACACCGTATCATATCTACATCAATTGTTATTGGCAGACTCTGATGGCGTCGTTGCTTCTTCGAGGGAGAATCTCCCTGCTTTGTACATGATACCTTTAAGGATCGAAGTGAAAGGAGCGACGTAACTGCCAGGCTTTTTAATCGGCTCGTACTTCGCCATGAAGTTTCTCACTTCAGTGCCGTTAGGAGTAAGGATCTTGAGATTTTCCGGGGGCATCATGAATCTTAGTGTCATGAGCGCCATAACTTCCTCAAGACTGAACGCTTTCTCGTCAGCGGCAATCTCAATTTCTTGTCCCACGGTTTTTGTGGCGAAGTTGATGAGTTTGATCATCGTATTCGGCATCCCAATATTGAAGGCGTTCTTCATGGGCTTAACGCTCATGATACGGACCGGACCCTGGCTGTTACTTGCATACACCGCACCGTTGGAGGATGGACAACCTGGATGAGTGGCCTCGTCCCAGTGGCCCCAGTTAATATATTTCGGGAATCTAGGAGTCTCATCACCCGCAAAGGCATATTGACAGATAGTGAAACTTTGGAAGTCGAGATTGACCTGGTGCAAAGTAAGATAATTTTGAACACCAGCTAACTCTGACCCAACCTTACCGCCAAAGAGACCAAAAAACGCCTCCGCTTTAACTGATTCTCCACCACAATTTGGGCAATAAGGAAGTTGAGACAAGGTTGGTTCAGCGGCTTTATCCATGAGACTGCACTCTTCCGGATGTTCCTTTATTGTTGACTTATAGGTCACCGTTTGCCTATCAGCGCTCATTGTCTCCAGCGCGTAACAGTCACAATATCCATTGCCATTTATGTCATCGCAATATGGGTCATACTTAGGATCATGCATTGGGTTCACAAACTTCATACCGTTAATTTGATTGGCAGCAGATCCGGAAACAGTTTCACCTGAAAGAAGAGATTCTATGTCTGATTTGGAGAACCGAACATTTGTTGCGTCCCAATTTTCACCATCGCCAGGTTCTCTTTTCCATTGGAGTGTCACATTGTTGGAGGCGTCGAGAAGGTACGCATATGGAGTATCACCACCAGAAAAGTCTTTCCATTGAAATAGATAATACTTCGAAGTTCCGCTGGCCGCAGTTGTGCTGCAGTTGATAATTGACGGTTCTTCAATCTCAGCTAGATTCACATAACTGCTACTTTTGAGCGCTTTATCAGCGAGTGAATTGCCTGTGGAAGACGTAAAGAATGCGCCCTGCGGCACTTGGAGGCATGCGGAATGATCTTGCTTGTGATCAGTACCGTTATAAACTCCGATGAGAGGAACGTCCCACGACCATTGTTTTCCCATGCTATCCGTACCAGACACCGTATATTGACCGCCAGGATAGAATCTTACGCGCGGAGGTGTTCCGAGAGCTGACATATCCATGCAATAAGCCCTGACTTTTTCGAAACACTCATTGCTAGATCCACACCAGAATTTATCAGTGTATTCGATGACCTGGCCGATCTGGCTGCTGGTGCATTTTCCAGCGGGGTTTCCCGACTTATATTCCTTCACCATGACGCCGCGTCCAGATCCGCCCATACCAACCTCGCGCCCGTTTTTTCTACTTCCCAACACAAACATGCGCCCTTGATCATCACCGTACCAACCACGTTCGAAAAGAAGGAATGGATATTCATATCCGGCAGGGAAGGTACAGCGCCCCTCTTCCGTCTGACCGCAGGTCACTCCGGTATAAGCTGTGTCGCAGGTAATCACTGTTCCGTCAATAAGTTGGAAGTTTTGTCCGTAGTTTGCCATTTTACACGTAATAGGTATTCCGGTGTCCTTATATTGGGCGACATAGATATACTTTTGACCGACGGGGTTCCATTCCTCGTGGTGAGATGAGGAAAAAACGAAGTTTTCGATTTCCTTTGAATTCGGAATGCGAGTGAATGTATCAAGTGTGTGCGAGAATGGCAGCGAAGAGTTTTCGAAAATGGAATTAATCTGCGCTGCGGATAACATAGTTGGAATGGGTGTACCATCATTATTTGACGTAGATTTAAAAAGTTGGTTCAACTTGAACCCATCCGTCGCGGAGTCATATTCGAGAATAGGAGGAAAATGGATTCCTTGGATTTCAACGCCATTATATCCCGGCCCCCAACCGGTTAGACGCGTTCGCAAGAATCCATCGCCCACAAAAATTTCGTGCATGTCGTTAAGAGAGAGCCTTGTATCTCGGAAGTCTGCTTCATTTAAAAAGCGATAGACACCAAGGAGTCCCACAAAGTAGTCTTTTCCTTCTTGCAAAGCGGCGTATAAATTTTGCACGGCTGCCGCGTCATTCATATCAACCTTCGGAGGCCCCTTACTCGCATCGATTCCATATTTTTTGAAGGCTGTAATAATCTGAGGCATGACGTCGATGAGGCTCACAGAAGGATTGTCACTGGGGGTTCGATTGGTTCCCTCTCTGTCGTTACGGTCTAGTTCCGAGTTGAGGGACACGGCAGTCATTTCTACGTTAGCCGAGCATTTACTGCCTCTGCTAATGGCGCTAGGATCTGTGCAGTTAGAGGATTCTACCCAGTTTCCTTCTAAAGCTGCGGCGATTTCACCTACAGTAAATCCTGCGTTCTGGAGAATTTCCGTAGCTTGCGTACTATCACAAACAACCTGGTTGCTGCCATTCAACGTTGGATCAAAGTGGCGAGCGTTGCTATTAATAGAGACAAGGCACGTAATTTTAAAAGGATAAGTTCCAGCTTTTTGTTGTTGAGCCGTAACAACCGAAGCAAGAAGAGTCTTAACGTCTTGAACAAACGTGATTCCAAGAGCGCCATCAATACCAGCCATCATCTCACTGTAAATTTGGGTATCAATTTTTACCCTCATACCGAGAATATCCGTGACCAAGATAAAAAGCCCTTCCACATTCCAGTCACCAGCCATTTGCTGCATGATCTTAAACGATGCGTTGAAAGGAGATTTTTCGATGGCGGTTTTGTAACACCCCCTCTTCGTCGTATCATCTGTCAATGTTTTGCATGCCTCAATATCGGTCTTGAAGAGATCGGTTTCGTCACTACTCATCTTTGTCGCGTCAACTATGGAAGAACCAATTTTAGAAATTTTCCTTCCGGCAAACCTTTCATCGTAGATCGTGCGATTTAATACATATTCGAAACTTGCAAGAACTGAATCCGCAATGGCGTTGCAAAGAATCCCATTGTCGCCCGCTTTGGCGAGACACCGAATTGTTTGTCCAGAGGAGCATGAGAATTCCACAATGACTTCGTCACTGACAGGAACCGGAGGAATAGAGAAGCTTGCATCGGAGAACTCAGTCTGCGACACCAGTTCATTTCCTTCACCGCGGCCTATAGCTCTTGTCACGAAGGTTCCGGAACTACAATCATCGCTAGTCAGTCCGAGTGCGGTTAAGGTAGCCCCAAGATTGAGCGCGCCCGCATTGGTTGATGAGGTGATCGTGCCTGAGATGGGAGCTGTTACGACCAAATCTGTAGTCGAATCATCCGGCGGTGGAGTGTCGTCCGTGGGAACTTCTATATCGATTTTGCTTGTTGTGGTTACAGGAGCGCTGTCGGCTCTCTTGCTTTTCTTTGTACACGTGGACACACCTAGCGCAACGCCCAGTACCAAGATGCAAAGACAAATACTTCTAAGGGATTCAATGAGTCTCATGATTCCTCCTTTAATTTCCTGGAAACACAGATGGTTACATCACAAAATTCCAACAGAAGAAGTCTACCGCCCTAAGAGCGACGTAATACTTCTAACTTTCGGAAGAGATTTTAAAAACTTTAGCGGGAAAGAAGAGGGTTAGATAACCAAACGATTTCATGAATGAAACAGATTGACACTTCGGCCTTTTTTAAATCTTTTACGAGAAGGATTTAGAGTCAAAGGTTATTGCCTCAGATTTATTTGAACTATTTCATCCACATAGGTTTTACAAGATGTTTTGTCGGGAAAGATAGTATCAAGAATCATACTCAGCACCGCAATTCCAACATGTTGCAAAATTTCCTTCAACTTTTTCATGGCATTTCTTGCAAATCCATTCGCTAGGCGGCTTGGAAGTCATTTCCTTTTCAAACTCACGAATGATCTTTCGAGCCTTTTCAAAATCAGCCTCA
>CAILAO010000857.1 GCA_903832105.1 uncultured Pseudomonadota bacterium
CCCCCGGGTAACTCGCTGTTTTATAAGCAATTTCAGGCTGCTCTTTTCCCGGGGTCTGAAATTTCCCGTGCCAAGAAATCGGCATTTGTGACCTCGCGCGCGAGAGATGGAGATCATACGTTGTTATGTTCTCGTTTTTAATGACGACATCCTGATAGTGATAACCAAATGGAATCGCCATTTTTAGAGTCTTTACCGGGACACTTGGAAGTCCTGCTTCGAATGTGTTCATTAGCTCTTCGATTTCTACATACGTGGTTCCTTCCGCAGTCGTTGTGAACGTGGGCTTTGCAAAATCCAGTTTAACAAAAAAACCACCCTTTTCTTGCTCCGCATTTAACTGTGATGTACTGAGGGCAAAAAACGCACCAAAAGTCACACTAAGGACGTGTTTTTTCATAACGTCTCCCTTTCTCCAATTTTGTCCAAATTCTCAGTTGATTATACCCTATCAGGAGAAAAGGTGTTATTCGGCAAATCTACTTAACATTTTTTGATTGGCTATCCTTTTTTCTAAAGAGGATCAGCGGTATAATACGAACACCGCCTTTCTCACCTTTCTTATAAGGAAAAGTGGAAGATGTTTTGGCAGATTGTCCGGGCTTTGAATGAGACTCTTACTTCGATAAAAGTTTCCATTAAAACATTTCGAGAATGGTTCTTTACCGGCCGCTTTAAAGTAATTCGCGTTTCTGGATTGCTTGGTCTTAATGGCCCGGAAGTAACGGTACTTTATGCTGGAAACGACTCTCTTCTCCCCCATTTAAAAGCGCTACTCTTCCACAGTAAAACCTCGTGTGAAGTCCTTGCCGAAGCCAAAGGCCATGAACTTCAAAAAATTGTGCAATCTTTTTTTCCCAAAAATTTTGATCTGGTCATCATGGATAGATTGCCCTTTAACATTAAAAAAGATGGCGTTTCAGCTGTAGTCCCGCCCTACGTAGAAATGATTATAGATCTTCCATCGTCAGCCGATAGTTTTCTTGAAGATATCGAGTCGTATAACACTAAACGTTATACAAAAAAAATGCTTCACGCTGGATTTTCCTTCGAAGAATCTACCAAAAGGGAGGATTTTGAATACTTTTATCACAATCTATTTTTGTCTCTCGTTAAAGTTAGATACCTCGAAAACCCAATCGTCCCAGAATTTAATGAATTTATGGCGTCTTCAGTTAAAAACACCCTCATTTTTATCACTAAAGACTCGCAAAAACTTGGCGGCTCCCAAATTCTCTGGCCCCGCATCCCCACTTCTCCAGTAAGGGTTTCAAGATTCGGCATTAGTCAAAATGTCTTTAATGACAAAAATCTCTTGAAAATGGTTAATTTGGCGATCTACTACTTTTCGATCACCGCAGCCATTTCGCACGGATATCGTAAAATAAATTTCGGCGTGACCCCCCCTGCTCTTAACAATGGGATCTTGGACTACAAAATGAAATGGGGCGCGAAATACTTTTTAGGTAGGAACTCAACTCGCTGGCTCTTTAATTGGAAAGATTCTGAAAGGAAAGAATTGTTCCTAAAACACATCCATCTTCTGCATTTAGATAGAAATGGAATTGAACCTTTAAAATAGACTCCGCGGCGCGGTTGAGGCATTAGCCCGCTTTCTTTTTATCCTTCCCGTTTGCGGCATTTTTCTGCAAAATAAATCCGATTCGTCCGGAACTTGGAGCTTCGATCTGTAACGCTTCGTCAATGGCTTTCTTTAGATCGTCTTTTCCATAAGCTTCCATGAGCTTAAGTATACGTCCAATATGAGATTCAACATGCTCTCCTTGAGCATTCAGCATCCTTACAATATCCTTTGCTCTCGGTACTTCTTTTAAAAACTTCTCACGGTCCGTCAGCGCATCATCCACTTCCTTTATTGAATCTGCAATTCTCTTTACTGGATCGGACTTAAGCATCTTTTGATCTATTTCTCTCGCTTTACAAGCACCAATTTTAGTACCCGGCGTGTCTTTGATTGTACCTGGTAATGGGTCTGTTGACTTTTTCACAGGAGACTCTTGCTGAACTGGTTTCTTTTCGACGGGTATCAACATCGAGGACATCGCCTCAGTTTTCGCGAAGTTTTCTGCTTTCTCTACTTTCTCTACACTATCTATTTTCTCCATCTTCTCCTTTTCAGGAGTTTTTGCAGCTTCAGCCTTTCCAGAATTTCCAGAAGAATCTACTGACACTTTTAACCCAGTTGCCACTTCCTGTTCCTCGGATATTGTCAGTTCGTCTTCCTCGAAACCTCCAAGGTCGAGAGGTTCTAAACTTTTTTCTGTATTACTTCCACCACTCCCAGGAGCCTCGATAGACTTAATTTTGAGTCGTAGATTAATTCTGTCTGCATGCTTTTGTGCTTTTTCATAATTCCCGTCAGAAAACTCATTTGATTTCTGGAACCACTCAAGAGCCGTAGTCGGATTGTCCCAACGAAGATATCCCAGACCTAAATTGAACGCCAATTTTGCTTTCGAGTCACCCTCCGCGACATAGAGCAGGGCAGATCGATAGAACTCAATCCCTTTATCGAATTGTCCAGTTTTGACGAGTGATATTCCAATCGAGTTCAACATACTTGCAAACGACATGGGAATAGCCCCACCGGAATTCTGATTACCAAACTCTTCCACGCTCTTCACCAAAACATTCCCGGCGATCGCAACATCGTTTTCTCCATCGATGGAAGTGGCCTTCTGAAAGTATTGGCGCGCCTCATTAACTTCCATCAGATTTAGACTGGCGTTTCCGAGCAAACATAAGCGTTCAAGGTTTTGTGGCGAGAGTTTATACGCCCTCAGTAAAGCGCGCTTTGCTTCGACATGACGTTTTTCTTGCAAAAAAATCTTTGCAAGCTCATTCAATGCCACTAAACAGTTTGGATCACGTTTCAAAAGCGCCCTCAATAACATTTCTGCCTCTTTATAATGCTTCTTTGACATAAGCAGTCTAGCCGCAGATAGAGTCAGCGGAACCGGTTTGGGCGCGGTACTAATAAGTGTCCAAGCAGCCTCCAGAGCCTTTTTACCGTCACTTAAAAGAGATTGAAAAACCTCTAATAAGACCTTTTCTTTCTTCTCAAACCATTCATATTCGCTTCTAAGATTGACCACTTTTTGAAGAAATTGAACCGAAACGAACGGCTTCGAAAGATACTCTGTAAACGGAAACTCCTCCAATAAACGGAAGTCATCCCTTTGCAGGTATCCGGAAATCACCAGAATAGGTAGATTCTGAAACTGGCTGTCATGACGTATCCGATTGAACAAAGTTAGTCCTGATAAATCCGGCAGCTTCCAGTCCAAAATGAATATGCTGACTCCTTTGTTTTCTTCTGATTTAAGCGCATTCCAAGCTTCCGTCCCAGTTTGAAAAACGGAGATGCTTTTTACGTCCATCTCTCCTAACTGCCTTTGTATGGCCTTACAAATCGCCATATCATCGTCAACGATTATTGCCGATTTAATGCCATAGCTTTTCTTTTCGATTTTCTTTTCAGTAGCCATGCAAAGTTCTCCACTGTTGATCAAGCGCCAACTTTTTTAGAATAGCCGTGCGAACTTGGATGTCGAACGGCAGTCACGTTACTCAGGTAGTTTCGGTGCGCGTTTAGTGATACTTTACAGATACCTAAACTCCACCACTTACTACCCTCACGACTGACCCTTCATCGACCCCCGGCTCGCATCAGATTATTCGGAATGTTAATCAGAAACTTGAGAAAATCGCGTTGCCAGAATCTTTTATGATTTTGGCGAACTTAACGTTTTTGCCGTTTTCTTCTGCAATTTTAACTTCTTATCTTACAGCAATCTGTCAGAGATATTTATCACTTCTTGCCTCAGTATCGAGAGAAAAAGCCTTCGTTTCTCCGGAAGAAAATTTTTTATTCTAAAACCATGAACAAAATGCTTGCCGTCTGGCCGACCCCAACAAACCTCTCCAGCGATTTCAAGAAGCCCACTATTGGCCAGCATTTTTTTGAGTTCTCCCGAGGACGAATCAAGGCGAAAATAGAGCTCTGTTCCCTTTACGTAGTACTTCGAAAGCTGTGCTGAAAAGCCACTGAAAGAAAAATCTTTTAACCTACCGGCATCATCAGTATCTGTCTGAACAGACAGCACATAATCTTTCGGAAGCGGCCATCTCAATTCATGGCGCTCAATTCCGGAAAATTCCTTATATGCCTTAAAAGCCTGAATAAGTCCATCCTTTTGATCATCAAATGGATTGCATTCATATATTTCTGACAGGACCCCTTCTCCATGCGTCATATACTTTCGTGGATGTAAATTGTTTTGACTACTCAGTTCCGAACCCAGCAAATCCTTTGTCGAAGGTCCTAGCAAAATCCTAAATTGTTCACACTGATCTTTCATCTTTCTCGCGTGACCTATCCCGAGTCCGACCAATGTAAAGTCAATCGAATCATCACTCAAATTTCCAAAATGGACCTTCGTTGTATTGATTCCGATACGCAGCGGGAAAACCGGACGTCCTTCGCGGTGCTTGACGGAAAATCGCTTTATATTCTCTCTTTGAATCGCGATGGCGCTATCTAACGCAGCTTTCGCGTGATTTTTCTGCGCCTCCTGCTCATGATTTCCCTTCGTAAAGTCATAGCCAAAAAAGGCCACGACGTTTTCGCCCAACACAGTTTTAACGACACCGTCGTTTTTGAAAATCTCGCTTTTTATCATTGCGACAATCTCCTTCAACTCTGCTATACAGTCAGCGGGCGTCTGTCTCTCAGAGGCCAGTGGTGCCCCATCCATTTCCAAAAACATCACCGTGATGTCCTTCTCGCAGGGTGTTAAGTCCAAGGACGATGCATTTGAAAATATATACTGCAATTTTTTACTTGATAACGTTCCTTTTAATCTTTCTTAGTAGTTACAATCTTTTCTCCTCAACAACTGTGAGGTTGTATTAAAAGGGTAGAAAAACTCCGCGTTCTTTGCGGTTTATTGACTTTTGAGACAACCTCTGAA
>CAILAO010000858.1 GCA_903832105.1 uncultured Pseudomonadota bacterium
GCTGGCGTGACGGTTAATCTCGTGGGTGATGATGCGGTGATTGCGAGCACTATCACGCAATATACGGACGCGATGGCAAAAGCTGCTGCGGTCGCCGAATCGATCGCTGACTCAGTCACAACCATCGCTCCGAGCCAGAATGCGGTGTTTGATGCTTTAGCTCTCAAATCACCAACCAACCATAATCATGACACTGTCTATGAACCAGCCGGTCTTTCCACAGATGTTGTGACGACGACAAAAATTCTTAACGGTTCTGTGACATCAGCAAAGATCGCTTCTGGCGTCGATGCGGCTAAAATTGGCGGCGGCGCTGTGGATAGCACAGAGTTTGGATATCTTGATGGAGTCACATCAGCCCTGCAAACGCAGCTTAATGGAAAAGTTGTTGGGCCAGCTTCGGCTACTGACAACGCAATTGCCAGGTTTGACGGGACGACAGGAAAACTTGCACAAAATTCGAGTGTCGTGATTGATGATTCGGGGAATGTAGGAATTGGGGCAACGGGTCCAGGCGCGAAACTTGATCTTCAAGGTAATGATTTTTTGGCGTCATTGATACTACAGACAAGATCATCAGATAACTCATATCCCGCAACGTTGACACAAAGAAAAACCAGAGGAACAAATTTGGCACCTGCAAGTGTACTGATCGGTGATGTTCTTGGGCAGGTAAGTTGGCAGGGTTTTGATGGCAGCGGTTGGGGAGGTGGACCGTCGATTGCTGCTCAAGTAGATGGCACAGTGTCGTCGGGGGTCGTTCCCGCAAAAATTGCCTTTCGATCCCAGACTGTTAGTGGTGGGAACAGCTATTATAACCTAGTCATTAGATCTTCTGGGGATGTCGGGATTGGCACAGAGACTCCCGCAGCGAAGCTAGATGTGGCTGGTGATGTTAAATTGGGAAACAGTTCTGCTATTTGCAGTGGGACAACTGAAGGCAGTCAACGGTATAATAGTAGTTCCAAAAAGGTTGAATTTTGCAACGGCACAAGTTGGCTGTCTTTAGCAACGAGTTCCGACGTTTCGAGCAATGCTATTCCGGCCGGTACAATTGCGTTTTTCAATTTGGCGTCTTGTCCAACCGGATGGACAGAGAGAAGCGATATTAATGGCAGGTACATTGTGGCTTCCACGGGAGCCAATAAAGGAGTGACAGCGGGGAGTGCGATGTCGTCGGGTGAGAGTAGGGTGGTTGGTCAGCACTCACATTCTGCTTCGCAAGATGCTCACGCTCACACGGTGACATCTGGGACGACAGGTCTTTTAGTGGGATACCAGGAAGCTTATTGGGCGATTTCGAATGGGGGATCAACGTCGTCCTACGCCCAACCCGCCATTACCGTTCAGAACGCAGGCTCAGTTGCCGGCACCAACGCCCCGTACATTCAATATCTTGCTTGCGAGAAGCAGTAACGATGCTGACATAGGCTGGGAGGCGGGGAATTAGAGGCCCCCACTCTCTAATTGAATATTGGATCAGTGGTTTCTCGGAGCTCTAACGAACACCATAAAAATCGGAAACAAAATTAAACAGTAAAGAAAATAAAGTAAATCTTGATTCTTTTCAGGCAAAAAGGGATTGTGCTGTACTGTCCCGCAGGCAGGTCTGACGCGATTAAGAACCTGACTTGAAGAAGCCCCTTGTTCTTTGTTTGTGACGGCAGCTAGGGCGTCGACGATGCCAGAGCCAAGGAGGGGTCTTCTAACTGTTTCACCGGCAATTTTGGGGGAATAATTATTGAGCTGGTCAGTATCCGAGTAGATTGCGGGATCAGCAGTCGTTAATAAACGGCTACGAAGTGCATTGAAATCAATACCAGGCTCGATGGCAAGAATGAGTCCAGCAACCCCGGCGACAACGGGAGTTGCTTGAGAGGTCCCTGCGCCCCCATGATCTTCGCCACCTGGTGCAGAAGAATAGATGGGGGCTTCCGAAGTTCCTCCTGGAGCAGCAATATCGATCCATGGACCGAAGTTCGAATAACTTGTTTTTTTGTTGTTAACGTCAAGGGCAGAGACTGCAATGGCGTCGGTTACGGCCGCTGGCCAGGATCGTTTCATGGTTTCCTCGTTGCCGGCAGCGGAAATAACGAGAGTGCCTGATCCTGAAGATTTGAGGAGCCGAACGAGTAACGCCGTCGCTCTCGATCTCGTCAACTTACCAAAGGAACTGTTAATCACGCGAATAACGTTCGCGTTCCCTTGTTTTCTTCTAAAGAGAGAAATGTACTTAAACCCCTTGAGGATAGCAGCATCTGGTATAGAACCCTCATCTTCTACGATTTTAACTGTGATGATTTTACAAAAAGGACAAACGCCAGCAACACGTTTTCCCTTGTCATACTGACCAGCGACAATGCCGGCGACGTGAGTGCCATGTTTACAATTTCGCTCGATTTGTTTACAAGACTCATCGTCTTGGGCGCAGTCTTTATTGCAGCTTTGCGATGTACTAGAAAGTGCGGAGGGGAAGATGTCCCCGTTCCCCAAAAGCCCCTTTTTTACTTTAGCTGTGGTATTGCACCCGTAAGTATCGATCATACAACTTGTCTGACCGACGATCGGATTTTCCCATAATTGGCTTGCTAGCGCGGGATGCTCATAATCTAAACCGCTATCCATGATAGCGATAACGGGAGGGTCAGCTTCAATGTCGGCGTCAGATGCCCGTTTTGTGGCATCCATGCCAGCAATCGCCTGGAAAGCTTGCGC
The DNA here is from genome assembly GCA_903832105.1 of uncultured Pseudomonadota bacterium. Classification (GTDB taxonomy): domain Bacteria; phylum Bdellovibrionota_B; class Oligoflexia; order Oligoflexales; family CAILAO01; genus CAILAO01. The sequence goes on from CAILAO010000858.1 coordinate 2,716, forward strand.
CAATTTGATTGATTGATGCCACCAAAAACTAGACTCCAGCCCCTGGTAGTCAGTGGCCAATTTTGTAAAATCAACGGCATCAGATCGACTGATATAGTTTGGATCTGCAAACCATAAACGACCTTCATCTTTCCACTTTGCAAGAAGGTTTTTTGCTGCTAAAGAGTCAAAAAATTCTACTGAGGCAATACTTGCAATAGCTGGTGTATTAGTGTTCTCAGGAATTTCACGGAAGAATATCGTGGGCGAAGATCCCAAAGCATTCTGGGCAGAACGAGCATAGACTTGTTCACTTTTTATACTCACGTCTAATGATGTGATGAAGGTCACATCTTTCACCCCAGCGTCAGATTCAAAAAGGTTTGAGAGAGCGTTTAGGTGCGCTGCGGCCTCTGATTTGAAATCACTAAAAGATAATGAAAGCCCTGATAGACTTGGTCTAAAAGCGACGATATAGCTGTTTGGCACGACGTCTTTCTGGATCGTATTTTCCCGAGAGGCTTCTCGGACTACGGGAACATGGTCCTCGGAATCTCTAGGTAAAATGTTCGGCGTATCGTCGCCACAGCTAGAGAGCATGAGCGCCAAAGAGACAAAGACCGAAAGTGGAAAAAATATTCTTGCTGTCTGAGTGGGCCTATTTAGAGCGCGCGGAGATTTATTGACAAATCTACGAGTGAATTTAGCCCTGCTTTTTTTCATGAATCCATTTCATCAAAAAAAAACGGTGCCAGCTAGCCTTTTTTTTTGTTAATCTCAAAAGAGAACATAATGAAAATTCATGCCTTTCTTTGAGGTCGTCTATGAACATGAAAAAAGCGAAGGTCTTTATCTTGGATACGAACATCCTCTTAACTGATCCCAACAGTATTTTTAAGTTCGATGATAATGACGTTGTTATTCCGATCTCTGTTATTGAAGAGATCGATACATTCAAGAAGGACCTGAGCGAAACAGGACGCAACGCCAGGGAGGTTTCTAGAATCTTAGATAAACTTCGTGTTTTTGGTGCGCTTTCTTCGGGAATTAAGCTTTTTCAGGAGCGAGAAGACTCCGGAAAGCTTTTTGTTTATCTTGGAAGCAATATGGATATTCTTCCGGAGCTGCTCGTTAATAGCACGGATAACCATATTCTAGCAATTGCATTGACCTTGAAGCAGCAGCTGGGAGAGGGCCGTAAAGTCATTGTTGTCACGAAAGATTCAAACCTTAGAATCAAAGCTGATGCTCTAGGTATTTTGGCGGAAGACTTTCAGGCGGATAGAGTTGATATTTCCCATCTTTATACGGGAATTGCACAAATAACCCTGGATCAAAAGGACTTCAGTGAATTCAACAAAAGTCAGAGTATGCCTCCCATCGAGGGGCACGAGTTATGTCCTAATCAGTTTGTTATTCTTCAAAACGCAGCGGATGAGTCACAATTTGTTTACGGAGCGTTTGATGCCCACGACAATGTTGTGAGGATGATTGAACCCCAAACGGACAGTGTTTGGGGGATATATCCTCGGAATATTGAGCAGACCTTTGCGTTGGAAGCGCTCCTTGATGATAATATAAAACTTGTCACTTTAAGTGGGGCTGCAGGAACCGGAAAAACACTACTTGCAATAGCCGCAGGACTTGCAAAGACCACTGATGAAGATGAGTATCATAAGTTACTTGTATCTAGACCTATCTTTCCCCTCGGACGAGACGTGGGATTTCTGCCAGGAGATATTGAGGAAAAGCTGAACCCATGGATGCAACCTATTTATGATAATTTGGATCTGCTTTTAGGAGGCACCCCTGGATCACGGTCAAAGCGTTTGAGCAAGAGCTATCAAGAGTTGATCGATCAAGGAATGCTTTCAGTTGAGCCTCTTACATACATTAGGGGACGCTCGATTCCTAATCAATTTTTTATCGTCGATGAGGCGCAAAACTTGACTCCCCACGAAATTAAAACCATTTTGACAAGGGCAGGTGAGGGGACGAAGGTTATTTTGACGGGAGATCCGTATCAGATTGATAATCCGTATGTTCACTCTGAAAACAACGGGTTGACGTATGTGATTGAGCGTTTTAAGACAGAACGTATTGCGGCGCACGTCACCCTTCAGCGAGGAGAAAGAAGCGAATTGGCATCGCTTGCTGCAACTTTATTGTAAGTACTTCAGCATGGGAACGAGAAGGACAAGCGCGGCAGATGTCCCAAATCCAAAGATTTCAAGCAGTGGTAACCATTCTTCGATGAGTTTTATGCGTTCGTCTTCTTCTTGAAATTGACTACAAGCCCACTCCTCAAGAAGTTCAATTTTTGACTTTTTAAAACTGACGCCGCTCCGCCACTCTTTGATGATTAATTGGTTTAAAGCGTCGAAGGTTGGTCCGGCGGGATAGGGTCTAAGCGAAAGTCGACTCATAAACCATGAGAGACAAGTTTCCGACAGTTTTGCCGTTCCCAAAGTCCAAGAGCGAGGAAGTTTGAGAAAAAAAATTCGAAACGACAGGGCGATTGTAATAGCGGCAAGAAATAAAGCCACCTGATCATAGATAAGATCTTTGGAATCCCAGAATTCGGTGGAAGCAGTTTGAGTTGTGTTGGAGTATGAAGACAAACCGTAGCGGCAGATCATTGCGATGCCAAAAAGAATATAAAATCGGATAGTGATCAGTGTCAAAAGGTTGGAAGCCTTTTTTTGAACTGATTTTGCTTGCTTTAAGATGTTTTTTAAACTTATTAGGGCTTCGATCGTTGATACGCCGGAGAAGATCGATTTTTTTGTTTGTTTAAGGATTTCAGAAAAATCCCTATTAGCATTGGTTTTTAGGTCATGGAATGGACGAGATTCTCCCGATTTTTGCCGAGCAACAAGAGTGTCGATAAAAGAAATCGTTGTTTCAAGAGACTGAACTATGCGCTTTTGACGTAGTAAAAGGTGTGAGGTTATCGAAAAAAGCATGAGTAGAATAACAAGGTCCATTTTTCATTCCTGAAGAGTTGTTTTGATAGAAACGTAAAAACAAAACTAAAAACGTGTTTAATCGTACCGTTGCAAACAGATGTCCGACATGGGCATGTGCGAATAAAAAATCCGTGGAAACTGATAGAAAGAACGAAAAAGTTATTAGCCAGCCGGCCAGTTTTCGGGTACAATCGGGAATAAATGTCTGTAAAACATGTCATTTTAGACGAAAAGGGGGAGATATGACCAACTTCTCGAAAATTGGTTGTTACTTAGCCACTTTGTTCTTTGTGTCGCTCATTGGCTGTGGCGAAAACAATGTAACGTCCCGGGTGTTTGATGGGTATGTTAAACAACTAAGTGACCCGCCGACCTATGTGAGAGTCCCGCAAAAACTTTTGACAGAAGAGTTTATTAAGGATTCTGGGTTCAACAGAGATAGCAAGAGGGATGATGTCTACGCCTTCGGTTACATCTCACGTGACCTTTTAGTGCGTTTACCGAAAGACGTCGTCGATCAAATTGTGGAATTGGATGAAACCCTTTTAAGACATCATCGATTCGACGCGAAGACGTTGGAGGTCTTTTTAGACGAGGAGCTTTCCGGAAAGGAAATGGCTTTTGAAGATTATCATAACTATGATGCTCTTAAGGCAGAGCTTGAAAAACTGCAGCGCGATTATCCTTCTCTTGTCAAGCTCGACTCTGCGGGGAAAAGCGGTAAAGGCCGAGAGCTCTTTTATATAAAAATTTCGGATCACGTGGAGATAGATGAAGCCGAGCCAAATCTTCTCTTTATTGGAAATATGCATGGGGATGAAACGGTCGGCCGTGAACTTATGATTTACTTGGCCCGTTTGTTACTAAGCGAATACAGCACGAATTCAAGGATGAAAAACCTTGTTGACAATGCACAAATATACATGATGCCATCCATGAACCCCGATGGTTTTGAGAGCAGGACGCGATACAACGCCGCCGGTGCGGATCTTAATCGGTCATTCCCCGATTTTTCATCAGATTCTAGCGACACTCCTCTAGGAAGAGCAGCAGAAGTTAAGGCTATTATGGAGCTACATACAAAGCAGTATTTCCATCTTGCCATGAATTTCCATGGAGGTGCTGTGGTCCTCAATCTTTCTTGGGACACAAAACAAAATTCTCCGGACTCAGAAAAGTTCGAAGATGATCCTGCGATTAGCCCTATCGCGAGGAAATATGCCGACAACAATCCGACTATGATTAATGAAAGTGGAGGAAGTTTTGATCGAGGTGTGACATATGGCTACGAGTGGTATCCTGTGAACGGCGGTATGCAGGACTGGGCGAGCTACTTTAGAAAGTCAATTCATATTGTTGCGGAGCTTTCAGAAGTCAAATGGCCAAGCGCGCAGAACCTGCCGAAGTACTGGAATGAAAATCGCGAATCAATGCTTCTCTATCTTGAATACGGATTACTAGGAATTCATCTTGAACTAGTTGATGGTAAAGGCGAACCTGTTACAGGTGCAGCCATTGGTGTTAGCTCTTCAGGGCGAGAGATTGTGTTTTCGAAAAATCAGGTGCATAGAATCACGCCTGCGGGAACGCACACAGTCAAAGTGAGTGCGCCAACATTTGAACCGGTTGAATTTAAACTTACTGCGGAGAGTTTCCGTGGGACCTATCATAAGGTCGTTTTGAAGAAGCGTAGCTTTTGAGTCGTCTCACGACTGGCAGGCGAGCAGGAACTGGCGCAAGACAGATCAAAATCGGCAGAGCAAGAATAAGCACAAGTAAAACATCAATGGCGAGGGGTCTGTCACTCCCGTCACTCTTGCTAATTGTGGAGTTGACGCTGCATCCTAATGGGTTGTGTTTGCTTGAAGATGACGAAGAGGATGACGACGATGAGGATCCGCTAGGATAATCGCTTGTATTTGATTCTCCCGTTAGTTGGGGAAGGTCGGTGGAGCCGACTGTTTCGCAATTGATGTCAGCAACAAACTTATCAAATCCGTACTCTTTGGCAGCATCGGTGATAGGGCACGCATATTTCCCGTTTGTAAGAGCTTTATCGGCATATAAGAGGCCTAAAAAGAAGTCACGAAAACCGCTGGAGCTTTTCAAAAAATCGGACGCTATTTTTACCGCTATCGTATCCACGTGATCTGCCGGAATCGTCGATTTGTTTCTCAAATTCCAAAGAAGGCCGGAAATAACTTGCCCTTTGTGGTGGGCGCCTAATTTTGCAAATAGAGCGTCTCCATACTTCAATTCGTCAGGATTCAGTCCCATTCTGAGGCAATGGCCATCATCCACGCATGCGGGAGATCCAGGCGGGCAAATTGAATCGCCGAGGCAGGAATCGCCCGTTCTTGCGAAGACGAAAAAGTCCGACATGCCCTCATGAAGAACGAGCGGTTCTCCTGTCGTTGTTTTTACGGTAGAAAAGATAATGTGATGACCGAATTCGTGAGATACGACATCCGTGTCGGTTGTCAGGTTTCTTAAAATCGTTCCGTCGCCATCGCAGATTTGAATTGAAGGAAGTCCAGAACTCATCGCGATTCCTGGCCTGTAGAGCGAGTTGTTGACGTCATCAGAAATGGAACCATGAATTATTAGTTCCATGGGACCTGATTCGCTCCATTTATAACCGTGGTCCTTGAACCACGCGAGATGAGATGTTGCGTTAGCAAAAACGGATGCCTCTTCAAAGAGTTTATCAGAAGGGTCATAGATAAATTCATGGTCGGCATTCGTGGCGCGCGCAACCCCCTCAGGGGCGGTTGAAAATGTAGAGCTTGTGAGAGTTCCGTCACCGGTGAGATCGAGAGTCACATCAACCTTTTCACCATCGATTGAATTTTTTCTAAAAATGCGTGCCTTTCCTTCGGTTCCTTCAAAGAAGTAAGGTTCTGTTTTGAAGATTTCGTTGCTATTCGCGATGCTGTGATAGGGGAGACCATTCAAGGAGACAACTAGATTCCACGCTGGTAGAGGTTCGCCGTTGCTGATATAGAAACATTTTTCTTTGGAGTAAACCATATCGGTTGTGTCGGCATTAAATGAATCAAGGACGGTCTGCAAAGAACTCTCTAAAGTAGGCCATTCGTCGACGGATGCTTCTTCAAATAGATTAATGTTCGGAATTTGTCCCAACATGTACATAGAATCATCTTGAAATCGAAAAGCCGTTAGATAGGTATCGCACACCTTAATGTTGTTGATTGCGAATTCGTATGAGAGAGTTTGATATGCGTTTTGAGACGTAAGTTGTAGTGATGGTATTGATTTCATCTGGAGTATTGGTGCGGGGGCTTTTTGTCTCACAAGTTGTTTGACTAAGCCCTCAAATGAGAGTTGACCGCGGGTGAAAAGATTGAGTGATCGCAGATTGAAGGCGCGAGGACCTGTGTTTAGGTCCGAAGAAAACGAGTGTAACGAAAGCGGAATGAAGGAAGACGGAAGATTTCTTACAGGCGTAGCTTCAAACCACGGCGTTTCTGATAAAGCTAAAGCGGGAATTGAATAGAAAAGAAGCGAGATCCAAAGGACAAACTTGACGTTTAATAATTGAAGGCTTTTATGGATCTCACTGGAATAACTGAGCTTTTGCATGGTCCCGACCCCGTTCTGTATGTTTTAATCTAATATAATTAAATAGTTACACAATTCCGTGTTTTTAAAGCTATAGAACACGGCACTCTTTTCCTGAGATCGGAAGATCGGCGAAATAATTTAGTAGATAAAAAATAAATTTGAAAAAACAGAGGGTTGCGGCATCCCTTTTAATGGGGTCCATAACATGGAGAGCTGAGTTTTACCCAGGACAGCATGATTTCTTCTTTTTTACTTGGAGGGACAGGTTGCTATGTCTAATCGCAGGGAATGGCGCGTCTTGTTATCGTTTCGACCTCAGGAACATGAGCGTGCCAAGTCCCAACACGATGATAATAATGACGAACATCTTTCCTCGACTGAGACCGCCGCCTTCCTCAACATCACTACCAGCTTTTTGAGAGACTTTTTCAGGAGGTTCTTGGGCGGTTTTTGCGTGCTTACTTTCAGTTTTCTCTATTGACGAGTTTTTGGGTTGATTTTCTGCTGTCTCAGGGGCGGGAGTCTCTGTTTGGGAATCCGGCGAGACCCCGTGTTCTTCAAGCACTTGCTTCGAGTATTCCGTGTCGCCATATTTTTTTTGCTTCTCAGCGAGTTCTTTTTGGTATTTTCGAATTTCAATATAGCCTTCTTTAAACTTCGTGGCACAAAGCTTTGGAAGTTTATCCAGACTTTTTTTGAGACATTCAATTTGGCCGCCAAGACCTCCATGCTTTTGTCTTGGGCAGACTTTTTCGTGGGCTTTCTGGCAGTTTTTCCAGTCTTCTGTGGTAGCCATGGATGGGGTGGTTGCTTTTTTTGTTTCAGCGGCGAATGATGATTTTAAAGTGAAAGAAAACGAAAGAACGCCAATGAGCAAAATTGAGTACAAAAAAAAGACTCTCTTCATCTCGATCGGTTCCTCACTGATGACAAGGATAATGATAAAGCACACCAAGGTATTATATTACTAAACTTTTTGAATGGCAAAGATTAGCTGGAGATAAAGAAAAACCCTGACTCCTTGTGGGAGTCAGGGCCTCGGTTTATTCTAGTTCTAACGGTGATATTACTTCGGGAAACTTGTTTGATACTCTTCCGGAAGCGCCTTTGATATCGAGGGGGTCAAAATCTTGCCAAAACCTGACTTGGAGTGAAGTGTTTCGATCAGGAAAAGATCCGGCATTTTCAATCCGTCGGCTCCGAAGATCCGATTTGTCATGGCCAGGTTGAAGTCAAGAATCAAGTCGTATACATGGCGACCATTTGCCGCGAGTCTTTCGGACGAGATCATCGGGAGTTCGTTGCCGTCTTGCGAAATGAGAACATCATTGTTTTTGAGATCGATCGCAAGAACGGGACCTCTCTGCGTGTAGAATGGATGGAGTCGAGTGACGGTCGTAGAGCCACCGATAAAGTTCACTCGGACGAGATCTTCTTCAACGTAGGAACGCCTAATGACTGATTCAACCTTCGAGGGGGAGTTGGTCTTGACATTCCATACACTGTCGCCAACTTCGAGTTTGTCGATTCGTTTTTGTGTCATATCAGCCATGAGAATCAAGGTTTAGCCAACAAAAGATTCACCGCCTGGATTTTGCGCTGGAGTTCCCTTCTGCATATTGAATGGTCCGATGGGTCCGTTTGGAACTGTACCCTGCGCCCGGGTGGTCGTCGATGATGTACGAGTTGAAGTCGTTACTGTCGTTGGTTTTGGGGTCGGTCTTGGGGTCACTGTTGCCGTCGGGGTAGGAGGTATTGGTCTCGGTGATGGAGATACAGTGGTTGTCGGGGTTGGTCTCGGTGATGGAGATACAGTGGTTGTCGGGGTTGGTCTCGGTTCTGGAGATACGGTGGTTTTCGGGGTCACCCGTGGCGATGGAGAAACCGTCGTTGTTGGTTTTGACGCGTGCAGACTAAACTTATGTTGCGGGGTCATCGAGAGCGTTCCTTCAGGAACGGGGTCGCCATTGCCGTACGCAGCGTGGCAGCGACTCGTAAAGTCTACCATGAAAATACTCGGGAATGAGACGTTTCCAATGTTAACGCCGGTGGTGAAGACACTCTTTGCCGGGGTAGGAACATCCGATGGACCGGCGGGAATTTGCTTTGTGCCGCCGATAGATGCGGTTACGAATCCTTTAGAGACTACGCCGCTACAATACATCGTTTCTACTGCAGGTGCGCCAAAAACGGTTAACAAATTGTAAGGAACAAACATCCCAGGGCTGATGAATGAAAAGGGAGCAACTCCTGTGAGACTTGGGAATGGATACGTCGCGCCAGTGGTTGTATGATAGCAATCACATAGAGGAGGTCTTTGCATAGCGATGGTCGCGCGGTGATTCACGGTCAATTGTTTTTGCTTTTGACCTGCGAGATTAGCGTTTCCTTTTATATCGCCAGATTGCTTAACAACGGGATGTGACTCGACTTCCACGTCGATAGAAAGAAGAAGTGGGCCGTTCTCCCCTTGAATCCAGTTTTTGCCTTTCTCAGGGGTTTGAAATGTGACTTTTACAGGTAAAAGCTCGCCGTCAACCTTGTTATTGAAGACCTTCATGTCAGTGAACGTGATGGTCTGCGACCCGTGATCGAAGCTCCACTTACCGGTATTAGAGGCAGCGCATTTAGATTGGGTCCACTTGTTCCAGTCAATGCTGGCAGTGTGGACTGGATAATACGGCTCTTGAAAGAGACATCCATCCGGAAACTCCAGTAAAGCTTTGGTAATCGCAATAGCGTTTTTATTGACGTCAACACCAGAGTTATAGGCTTCTTGTTCGAAGGCTGTCTGGAACATGCCGCGGGTTGTTTGCTGTTGGTACAACACATACCCACCGATCGCCATCGTTATCATTAATACGGCGATGATCGGTGCATTCCCTCTCTCCTTGTGGGAGAATGGCATTAATGTTTGTGTCCAAAATCTCATGATCAGACCTCCTCATAAATAAATTTTAAAAAAGTATATGCTTGACCTACAATGAACGTATCGGTTTTTCTGTGGAAAACTTTAGCTTTTCTTTTTAATCCTGAAATTACAAAATGTTACAGGAGTTTGTTTTTATTCAGCAAGTTTGAATAATTTGTGATTTTTAAAGAAAAAGTCGAAAATTATATCGTAAATAGATATGTAACAATTTGATATTTCTATGAAAATTAAAAAATTTGCCCGCACCCGAGCACACCCGAGTACGGAGGAGGCTTTTTATGAAATCAACGTCCGCAAAATGGCCTTTGAGGTTGCGTTTAGCATAGGAAAGTCTTTGATTCTAGTTTTCTATTCCTACAGCATACAACTCCCATAGACGAGGATCTACCCAGACTTGGGAGGTACATTCAGCTTGTGGTTCTATTGCCAGATCGTAAGTTGTCGTAGCGGATATGTTTACAAATCCGATGACTGTGCCAGCTTTATGTCCATCATTGGAATAAGAATCGAGAAGAGTGTACTTCATAACACTCGAATCCGAAACTTTTTGTATAATTAAAGCTGTTTTACAGTTTCCTGGTACGATATCTCCCATGCCAGAAATTGCCCAAGATCCTGCTGGAAGCGTTATAGTAACTCCCGAAGTAACTCTAACACCATTACCCGTAGCCGAGTTCCCAACAGGAGTGATGGTCCCATGAATAATCGATTGTTTCCAAGTTGCCGCTCCATTCGCATTGGAAGATAGCACTTTATTATTTCCTTGATTCCCATCTGTAAGAGTCAGTGCCGGAGCTGATGAACTTGCGATATGCAAGCGAGTTTGCGGAGAAGTTGTCCCTATGCCAACATTGCCCGTTGCGTAGTCCCAGGATTGAATATACGCACCTACGCCTTGGCTCCATATATGCAGATTTTCAGAACTGTTGTTATCCTGCATAAGAGCGAATCGTAGGGAGCTGGCAGTCTTAAACCACAAGCTATTTTCTACGTTTGTAGCACTACGATTGATGGCTATTCCTTCTGAGTTATAGTCAATCGTATTTGCTGAATACACCTCAAGACGACTAGCAGGCGATGTCGTGCCGATGCCAACGTTGCCGTCTCTGTTAATAATGAGGCGCTGAATCCATCCACCTAAATTATAGTCGCTGGTAAAAAACTTAATATATCCTGATTTTCCGCCATTAGCAGTTCTTCCAGCACGAATATTGACTGTATGTCCACCAGTGTCGTCACCGCTAACATCTATTTTTGATGCACCAGATTCATCGTCTTTTAACAGTAACTTATCACCAATGTATCCATACACGGACATAGGACCGCCACTTACTGTTAGTTTCTGTCCAGGACTCGTCGTTCCAATGCCTACGTTGCCGCTGAAATCAACAGAGCCAGAAACCGAGAGCTTGTTCGTCGGGCCCGTCGTTCCAATGCCGACGTTACCGGATGTTCCATCTAACGTCATTGTTACATTATTCGCCGCGATCTGAAACTTGTTAGAGCTATCAGCAGTAATGCCAAACCAGCCATATCCGCCACCGCTAGTAGCAAACGATATTGGCTGATTATTATCAAGTCTGATGCCTCCGCCGGCGATTTGCAATTTAGCCCCAGGGCTCGTCGTACCAATACCGACGTTACCGGAATCGTCAATAACAACTCCAGAATTTTGCATAAGCTTTCCAGTCGTACCATCAAATCGAGCAATGGCATTGTCGGTAGCTGAAGCTGGCCCGACGACTTGCCCATTGAGTTGAGTTTGAATGGCTGACGTAACGCCATCGAGATATCCAAATTCCGTATTACTGACAGCACCAC
>CAILAO010000859.1 GCA_903832105.1 uncultured Pseudomonadota bacterium
ATGCGATAGGCAGCAATGGGATTGCCGGAACGACAGTTTGTTTTCCTTTTATGACGCTTCTGATGGCCTTTGGCATGTTGATCAGTTTTGGATCGGCGGCATTGGTTTCGATTCGTCTCGGAGAAAAGAGGCACGAAGAAACCGAGCAAATTATTGGCAATGCATTTGTGCTACTTATATGCGTCGCGGTGACTTTGACAACGGTGGGTAGCCTCCTCCTTGATCCACTCTTGGTTTTGTTTGGTGCAAGTCCTACGGTCCTGCCCTTCGCTCATGACTATATGCGCATTATTCTCTTGGGCTCAATATTTCAGACTATCGGTTTTGGGTTCAATGCTTTGATTCGTGCAGAAGGCAATCCGCGCATTGCGATGGTGACCATGCTGATTAGTGTTGTTCTCAATGCAATTTTAGCTCCTATTTTTATTTTTGGTTTTAATGGCGGTATGAAGGGTGCTGCGCTGGCCACGGTCGTGGCACAGTTTGTCTGTGCGGTTTGGGTCTTATCGTATTTCTTGAGGGGGCGCAGTCTGGTGCGGCTTCGCTGGCGCAACATGCGCGTACGATTGCCGGTTTTTCTGGCGATCATAACGATCGGATCTCCGCCCTTTGCGATGCAGATTGCCGCGAGTGTCACAAATAGCATCATTAACCACCAACTCTTGAAGCAGGGCGGCGATATAGCGATTTCGGTGATTGGAATCGTGTTTGCGATGTCAATGGTGATCGGAATGCCAATTATCGGGATCAATCAGGGTGCTCAGCCTATTATCGGATATAATTATGGTGCAAAGAGATTTGATCGCGTCAAGAAAACACTTCAGACTGCAATCATAGGCGCATCCTGTATTGCACTTTTTGGCTTTGTGCTGGCCATGATTTTCCCATTGCAAGTGATCCGCGCATTTAATAGCTCGGACATCGCGCTTGCAAGTCTCGGTGTGCATGCGATTCGCACCGCCATGTTTTTATTACCTCTGGCTGGATTTCAGATGGTAAGCTCCAGCTATTTCCAAGCCGTCGGCAAGCCGCGGCACGCGATGCTGCTCACGCTTTCACGCCAATTTTTGCTACTGATCCCGGCGGTCCTTGTGTTACCGCATTTTTTTGGTCTCGATGGCGTTTGGTTGGCTATTCCTTTTGCCGATCTAGCCTCGACAGTTTGGACAGGCCATTGGCTTATGAGAGAACTAAGGCTCCTAAACGCCCGTGGCGATGAAACAACTAAGTTGCGTGCAGAACCGGCTAGTGCCTCGACGCTTTGACCCACACCTGAGCGCAATTTGATTTGTGCGTTTTGAGTCAATAGTACGGTTACCTAGACCCGATGGCATGGAATTGCGAATCGAAAAACAGCGCCTTTTCCTGGACTTGACTCAACCCAGATTCGTCCATGGTGCTGTTCGATAGATCGTTTACAGATCGCGAGCCCCAGGCCCGAGCCAGAGACGTGTTTAGCGACTCGAACAAAACTTTCGAAGATCTTCGTTTGGTCTTCTGTGGTAATACCAATCCCGTTGTCTTGAACCGAGAAAATCCATTCTTCACCAGATCGAGCGGCCGAGACATGGATTCTTGGAGGCTCGGACCCGCGGTATATTATCGCGTTTAAAATCAGATTCTGAAACAGTTGACTCATTGAGCGACTATCGGCTTCGAGTGATGGAAGCGAATCCGCAGTAATGATCGCCTGACTTTCCTCAATTGCTGACTTGAGATTCTCGAGCGCGACGCCAAGTACGCAATTGAAATCCACGTCGGAAAGACTGAGTTTGGTATGACCTGCTTGCGAATATATGAGAATATCATGAATCAGGCGATCCATTCTTCTCGTTGCGTCGACAATTATTCGCAAAAACTCCTTGGCGGATTCGTCGAGTTTTTCGCCGCACTCACAATTCAGCAGCTCCGCAGAGGAGAGGATGCTAGAAAGAGGGGCCCGAAGATCGTGCGAGGCTACGTGAGCGAAATCCTCTAGATCTTGATTAGATCTGCAAAGTTCGGCAAGAAGTCGGACTTTTTCGGTGAGTTCAGACAAGATAACAATATCACTTTCAATGATCTCTTTGAATTGGCGAAGGAGCGCTTGATAAAGTTGCGAATAGTCATGTTCTTTCGAGTCCAATGCGCAAATGGTACCAAATACTTTTCCTCGGCTATCCAAAATCGGCATTCCAAAATAGGAGACCATGTTAAGCGCAATATCTGGATTGCTGTCCCACGCAGGGTCTTTGCGTGCGTCTGGAACGAGCAGAAGTTGCTGAGTTTTTATAACGGTTTCACAGTAAAGACCTGAGTTTAGTTTGGCGAATTCGCCCTGACAATAGGGATTTTCTTCATCCGTTTTGCATGATATGAAAACCTCGATCTGGTCTTCATGAACTCTCATGATCAGGGCTGCTGGAACTGCAAAAACCCGAGCCATCAGGTCAACCGTGCGCTGCCATTTCTGAATCGTATCGGGCGGTATGAAGACGTCCGATATCTCAACACCAATAACGGATTTCCGTGGTTTGTCCATAATAACCTTCAGACAACTCCTTAACGTGGCGTCCTAACTGTCCCTATCAGATACATGCGATGCCTGATTTAATAACGGCAAGCGACCGATACTACACCAGATCTCGATAGCAAAACAATCTCGATTTTCATCGAATGGCCAGACCGAAAATCGGTGCCATGTCCCGAATGTGCAGCGCTATGTTCGATGTATGATCGTCGCGAGGAAAGGGAATGGGAATGGGAAACATTTTGATACGATGCAATTCAAAAGCCTTCTGGTCGCCAAGGTTCCACGAGCTGATTGTCCGACGCAGAGACAGCAGATTCAAGAAGCTCTTGAGCTTAACGAAGACTTTGCAAAGCTTGAGATCATAAAAGAGAAAATGTTCACTTTCTTTGAAGCTAAGACTGAAGAAGACGGTAAATTAGTATTTAATGAAGTTGGTCAATGGGTGCGAGAAGCACAGTTTGAGCCTCTCATCTCTTGGTGGAAGAAGCTTATGTTTGGTTGGGACACGCTAAGAAACTATTTCGCTGATCGTGTCACCACAGCTTTATCTGAGGGAATTAATAATGTCGTCAAAGCATTAAAAAGAAGAGCCTTTGGTTTTCGAAATATGGAGTATTTTAAATCGAAGATAATGTCAGTTTGCGGTTATTTGAACTCGAAATATCTATCTGGAATTGGTGGAATCTGGATCAGAGGTGTTTCCACCGGATTAGAGTGACGAGGAATCAATAACTTAAACAAATCTGGGATAGACCGTCATAAGTGATCATAATTCGTTTTCATTTGGGTATATATCAGCTTAACAACCTTCCTAAATTAAAAGGATTTATATTTTTCTCTAAAAATAATTAAAGTTTTAAAAAAAAATTCCGAATCAATTATGTATGGATGGTTCTTTGACTATCCCATCCCTATTGATGTCATCTAACCATCTGTTTTTATAAATTTTAGTGGAAGATCTACTTAGGAACAATGCTGTAAACCATTATTTCGAAAGGGGTATATATGAATAAAATCAATAAAATATCATGTAGTTACAGAAAGAGGCTTAGTCTTTCATGTCTGGCACTGTGGCTTTCATGCGTAGCCGGATACGCCTTAGGCAATCCCTATAGCCTGACCTACTCGGGACGTCTCACAGCCTCAAAAATTAATGACGGTGCAGTGACGACTGAAAAACTTGCAGATGGAGGAGTCGCTCTCGCAAAAATTGCCACATGCTCCAATGGAAAAGAGTTGAAAATGGTGGGGGGCGTATGGACTTGTGTTTACGAGGTCATCACTAAATCGATAACAATGAAGAAATGTAACGCGAACGTATGTCTTAACGCAGCACCTGCTTTGAGCCACTGATGTTTTTTTTGATTGGGAGGATCGACGTTTATGAAAACGAGGAGCAGGACAGTAAAATTTGCACTGAAAACGTTTCTCATTTTATTCACGTTTTTATTTTCATCAGGGGCATTTGGGGTTCCCTATGAGCTTTATTATAGCGGCCGTTTGACAACGTTAGCAGGCGCTCCGATTGAGGGGCCGATCAATGTCGAAATTAAATTTTTCCGTAGTGAGTCTGGAGCTGACGAGGTTGCTGTCACTGTGCCAGCATTCACCAACGTCTCGCTTGATGAAGGGACTTTTGCTCTCAGTATTCAGCTTACACCTGCTCAATTTCATACGGTGTTTCCTGATTCTTCATCTTCTCCCACGTACATTCAGCTTAAAGACGCGACCCATGATCAAGTCTATCCGAGACAGGTATATACAGTCGTTCCATACGCCCTCAAGGTACCGATTGATAATTCCACGTTAGGTTATAATTCCGATGGAAAACTAACGATTTCAAATCTTGGCGGCGATGTGACGGGAACAGTTGGAAGTACGATTGTTACGAAGATTCAAGGAAACTCAGTTTCAAACTCGTCTCCAAGTACTGGCGATATTTTGAAATGGAACGGTTCGTCTTGGGCTCCCGGAACCGCAGGAGGAGTTGGGACGGTTACAAGCGTCGCATCTGGAACTGGCCTTACAGGCGGAACGATCACCGGATCAGGAACGATCTCCGTGGCTGCCGGCGGCATTGGCACAACGCAGCTTGCTGATACTGCCGTCACAACTGCCAAGATTACCGATGCCAATGTGACTTCGGCAAAAATTGCTTCCGGCATAGATGCGGTGAAGATCGGCGGCGGCACGATTGACAATACGGAATTCAGCTACCTTAACGGCGTGACAAGCGCAATCCAAACTCAAATTGATGGCAAGGCTGCGTCATCGCATACGCAAGCCGCAACAACAATAGGCGGCGGCACGATTGACAACACGGAATTTGGTTATCTTGACGGCGTGACATCAGCCATACAAACGCAACTTAGTGGGAAGCAAGCTTCCATAACCCCGACCTCTGACATTACGGCAGGGAGCCTCACGTCAGCCAAACAAAACGCTATTAATGTTTCTCCCTTTAATACAGCGGCTGGAAATACCGGTGAATTAAGATTTAACGAACTTGCGGCCAACGGCACGAATTACATCGGCTTCAAAGCCCCGGACGTCCTCGCTGCCGATAAGATCTGGACGCTTCCAAGCGCTGATGGAACCAGCGGTCAGGTATTAAAAACAAACGGATCGGGAGTGCTCTCGTGGGTCGATCAGACATCGACTGCTCCAGTCACAAGCGTCAACACGTTAACAGGCGCTGTCACTCTTACAACAACCAATATCTCTGAAGGCACGAACCTTTATTATACAGATGCAAGAGCAAAAGCTGCTGCCGTTGGCGACGTGATCACGGATGCCGTCACGGATAAAGCTCCAAGTCAAAACGCAGTGTTTGATGCCCTCGCCCTCAAATCAGCAACATCGCATAATCACTCTGGCGTCTATGAACCAGCGGGTCTTTCTGCGGATGTCGTGACAAATGCCAAGATGGCAGATAACTCTGTTGGATC
>CAILAO010000860.1 GCA_903832105.1 uncultured Pseudomonadota bacterium
TAAGCCGACTTCACTGGAATTTCTTTGTCCTCAGACCATCTGGTCAGTTCGACTCCCAAACGGCCGAGCTTATTTTCAACAGCTTCATTGACATCAACCCCAAGAACAAGCTGGACACCACCTTGCAGATCCAAGCCCAAGTTCACATGTGATGTGAACGGAAACCAGGACGGCAACTTCTTTTTCAACGCTGCGGGATCTGTCCTCTGATCCGGTGGAAGGGTGAAATAAAGAATCGAAGGAACACTACCAACGAGACCAAACACGATCAGCAATGACACAAAAATAATTCGAGCGCGCATCTTTTCACTTCCTCAATTCACAAAAAAAGACAATAAAAATTTACTCTTTTAACACAATAACCCATTATCCCTTTTAAACTTTTTTAACAACACGCGTCAAAACATTTTTTCCTTTTTTGACACGCTCCTGTAGATAAGATCCCACCCCTCAAGGTGTTCACAGACCCATCCACTGAGAAGAGCTTCCCGATCATCTGCCTTTAAATAATAACGATCCTCCGGAATCTCTTCCTTCGCTCTCCTAGTTAACTCGTACAAGGTCACGGCATTGCTCACGGAAATGTTGAGGCTTTCGACGAAACCCACCATGGGAATGGTAAAGAAAAAATCGCAATGCTTTTTCCATTCAGAATGAACCCCTTCATGCTCATTCCCAAACAAGATGGCTAGCGGCTCCTCCAATTTAACCTTTGACAAGAGAACGGCCCCCTCCTCACACGGCATGCCAGCCGCGATACGATATCCCAGGGCACGGAGATTCTGTGCACAGGCCTCGATTGTGCTGTATTTATTGATAGAAAGCCACTTTGAGACCCCACGTGCCACTGACGAAGGGCAAAACTTCTCCTTTAAACAAACGACATCAACATCCTGAATACCAAAAGCTTCTGCAGATCTTAAACAAGCCGACACGTTATGTGGATGATGAATATCTTGGACGACAAGCCTGAGATGACGTGTCCTTAGATGAGCCACGCGTTCTAACTTCTGCCGACGAGAATCCGAAAGATACCCCCCGAGAAGCCTCCAGGCATCTGATGGATACCGAATGGTCTCACACACCGAGGGTATCCTCATGCTCGCTATGAGAAATCGCAGCCGTCATTTCAGGAGACATCTCTTCAGGTGTTTTTTCGGAAACCACAAATTCGTCTCCGACCAGCTGCGTCCCCACGGCTGAAAGAGCGCCACCAACGAGAGGTCCGAGAGCCTCAGGAATGTCTTGCTTGCCAGCTTGCTTCCCCTGAGATATGTGTTCTAGAATCCACACTGACAGCTTCCTAAGGGCAACCTCCCAATTTTTATTACGCTCTTCCGCCATCTCGCGGAGACCTTTCATGCCAAGATAAAGTCTCTCATATTGAGCGAGTCTTCTCTTGTCTTTTCTCACAGCCTCGGGGTCAACTTCCTTGAACTTCTGTTCTAAGTGCAGCTTTTCAGACTCGATCCTGCCGCGAATCTTCTCGATCTCGCGACATTTTTCCTCCCACTCTCGCGCCTTGTTAGTCGCATCCCGCAGTTCTTGAGCCGTTTTTGCTTTAGTATCTTGCTCGCTTGCTGAAAAGCGGAGCTCGACATCTTTCTTCTGCCTCTCGGCATCACGAAGCTGCGAGGTCAATGCCGTGACCTGCGCAGAAAGATGTTCTTTCGCGCTTTCCATCTTATCCTGCATACCCGCAAGTTCTTGCTCTTTGGCATCAATTTGTTCAGAAAGCGTTGCATTTCTCGTGCGCGTTGCTTCTAGTGATTTCTCCAAACGTTGGAGACTTTCATTTCTTTGCGTCAACTGTTCATTCGCTTTATTCAAAAGCGCGTCAAGATGGCTTGCTTTAAGCCTCATCTCCTCAAATTTGTTGCTTGCTTCAAGGTACATCTCCTGCGCACCAATCATTTTACGCCACATAAAAAAGGTCACAATAAGGACCGCAATGGCTACTAAATACCCCATAATCTGTAGTAATTCTGGCATTGACATAGTAAAACTCCGCTATAGTTGATAGTGATTCGATATATTAGGTTGAGATTGCATCGTCGCCTCGCTCCTCCTTCTCTTACGCTTATTGATCCGGAAACGATGCGTTATGATAAACATTCTGCACATCGTCATTATCTTCAAGAAGATCAACCATCTTGTTCAGTGATTCCGACTGTCTCGAACTCATCTCTATGTAATTCTCAGGGATACGCGTAAGTTCCGCAACCTCCGTTGGAATCTTCTTAGCGTCAATAGCGTCCTTGAGTGACGAGAATGATTCAACAGGACATGTAATCTCATAAACTTCCGCTTCTTCTTTTACGTCCTCAGCATCATGTTCCATTGCGATTTCAAGTAGAGCATCGTAATCTGGAACATTCTTCCTGGAAATAATCAAAAGTCCCTTTTTCTTGAACATCCAACTCACCGATCCATCAGTTCCCAGATTCCCGCCAAACCTTGTAAGCGCATGCCGAACATCGCTCACCGTTCGAGTAGGGTTGTCTGTTAAGCACTCAACAACAACAGCAACCCCTCCAGTAGCATAACCTTCATAGGTTTTCTCGGAGTATACGATGTCGCCGGCGCCACCAATACCTCGCTTAATCGCGCGATCAATATTGTCGCGAGGCATGTTGGACGCTCTCGCTTTCATGAGAGCTGCCCTTAACCTTGGGTTCGCTTCGGGATCTGTCCCCGAAGCCTTGACAGCGACTGAGATCTCCTTTCCAATCTTCGTAAAAACCTTGCCTCGCCTTGCGTCCTGAGCACCCTTCCTGTGTTGGATGTTTTTCCATTTACTATGGCCTGACATAAAAACCTCCGAAATAAATAAATCTATTGATAGATATATCTAATCTAGTATCGAAAATGCTTAATGGTTTCACCCTCTGCTCCTATCTGCGTCATCGCATTGATGCCAATATCCAAATGCAATTCCAGATACTTCTCGGTCACCCGTTTGTCCATGGCCTCCGTCTTGACTCCCTCAGGAGTCATGGGAATGTCAGACACGAGAAGGAGCGCTCCCCTTGGAATTCCATTAACAAACCCGACGACAAAAATCGTCGCAGTTTCCATATCAATGCCGATCGCCTGAAACTTTCGAAGCTTCTGCTTAAACGCAGTATCGTGCTCCCACACCCGCCGATTTGTCGTATACACTACGCCAGTTCTGTAATCCATACCCGATTCGACAATCTTTTCGGAAACAAACTTGTGGAGCTTAAACGATGGTAGTGCCGGAAGATCGTGTGGGGCATAGTCATCGGAGGTTCCCTCACCTCGGATCGCCGCTGTTGGTAAAATAAAATGCCCGATCTCGGTCGAATGCTTGAGACCGCCGCATTTTCCGAGAAAAAGCACCCCTTTCGGTGTAACCGCAGAAATCAAATCCATAATTGTTGCAGCATTCGAGGAGCCCATGCCAAAATTCACCATGGTCAACCCATCTTTATTTGTAGCGGTCTGCATGGGGCGACCGATGCCTTTGATCGTGACCTTAAAGCGATCTGCAAAACGTTCTAAATAGTTGTAAAAGTTGGTTAAAAGTATATACTCACCAAACTCTTCCAACGATGTTGCAGTATATCGAGGAAGCCAATTCGCAACGATCTCGCTCTTTGTTAACATAGGACACGACTTTCCGGGTTCAGCTACATACTTACATTCATTAAACAAGGCTAATATGAGAGCATACAAAAATCAACTAACTCCTGCCAGTCAAAACTCTTTTTTTTATTGGTTTTTATTGGTAATCTTAGAGCAAATGCCAAAGCCGACGTCCAGGAAACACATTCGGTATTTCTGCCTTTCATGTCTTACGACCACTGGAATGATTGGGTTATTCTGCTCCACCCCCGCCAGGGCATCTGATAGCAGCTTACCCCTCCTGGACCCCAATCGTACCATAGCAATCTTGGGTGACAGCCTTGCGACCGGTGGAGGTAGCGACCCTGCGCTAAAGCCTGATTTTAGTTCGCTCTGGAATATCATGAGTGGCAAAGACTCGCTCTCTCAATCAGCCACTAAATCGCCTACTAGTCCCACCCAAGAGGCCCTCAAGGTCGAACGCCTCTGGCCAGGCCCTCGCGAGTTTCTTAGCCCCATTGATTGGGCTGTCAAGCACCTCTGGCAAGGATTCGCACGGCTTTTACTTGATACGGAAGAAAATTCGTGGGGTTTTATCACTAGCCAAACTCTTCTAACGCGCCAAAATAAGGATCATTCGGGAACCCTTTTAATCGCCGCTGAAAACGGGGCGAAGGCGGCCAGCGGAATCAGGCAAATGGATCGACTCCTCGATCGACTGGGGAATCGGCTTCCCGCCACGACTTTTGTGTTATTTACAGGAAATGACTTATGCGCTCCAATGCAGCCTTTAATGACGACCCCCAGTGCATTTGAAGACAATTTAAAAGACCTGTTTTCCTATACTTTACGAAATGCAAAACCACTAGGAGCTTCATCTGAGGTGGTTCTTCTGTCATACCTGGGAGTTCTCCAACTGATCACGTCTCCAGCACTGCTCGACAAAAAAATAACAATCCCCGCGTCAGCCAATTTTCCTGAGGAAACACTGACCTGTAAACAGTTTCGCGATACCAACCGCAAGGCCGCGCCTAAATCAACATCTTCGCAAGAGACTGATCTTCCTCCCGAACTTTATTATCTCTCGCATGTTTTGTCCTTTAATCCTGCACTCTATTGCCCGTCACTTTTCATCGAGCCTCTGCAAAATGAACAAGCTGTTACCAATGTTGCAAATCGTATCCGAGCTTTCCGAGAAGCTGAAGCTAACGCTGTGACATATGCTAATGAGCTCAAAAAAAAATCTTACCCGAATCTCCCGTTTTCATTTCGTCATATTCGAGAAACAGCTAATGTCACCTTTGAACCTGATGATATCGCGAACGACTGTTTTCACCTTTCACGCCAAGGTCAGCAGAAAATTGCTGACGCCGTTTTGAAACAGTTTTAGTGCGAGTGGTGCCCCATGCTGCGGATTGAAAACCTCTCAAAATCGTTCGGAAGCAAAATCCTTCTCAACCAAGTGACCTATCACTTTCCTGAAGGCGAAAGGATTGCGCTTGTAGGAGCTAACGGTGCGGGAAAAACCACCCTATTGAATATGCTTGTCGGTGTGGAACCGCAGGACCAAGGCTCCATCATTAAGCCCACCAATCTTGTTCTTGGATTTTTACCACAGGCGCCAAATCCTAATCCTGCCAAAACAGTTGCCGAAGAAGCCGCGCAAGGCGCAAAAGCAATTGTGAATCTTAAACATGCCATGAACATCGCCCTGGCTGAGCTCAATCAAGATGCGTCAAAATCATCTGCAGAACGCTATGAAGCAGCAGAAACAGCCTTTAGAAACGCTGGCGGCTATGCCCTGGAGGCCAGAGCTAAAAAGACTCTCGCTGGCTTAGGATTTAAAACGCATGAGTTCCATAATGATCCCAAGACGCTTTCAGGTGGCTGGAGGATGCGGCTTGAGATCGCAAAGCTTTTTCTTGGCGATCCCGATTTTTTGATCCTCGACGAACCAACAAATCATCTCGATCTTCCAAGCCTCATTTGGGTCGAAAATTTTCTAAAAACCTATAAAGGCACGTTAATCTTTGTATCGCATGATCGCGCACTTTTGAACCGCTTGCCAACCTTGACCGTTCACCTCCATCGCGGAAAGCTCACCGCCTATAAAGGGAACTTCGATTTCTTCCTCGAAGAGCGCGAGGCGCGTCTTGAGCTTGAAGGAGCCGCAAAGAAAAAACTTGAACGAAGAAGGCTCCAGATCGAAAGCTTTATTAATCGCTTCGGAGCCAAAGCTACCAAGGCAAGCCAGGCTCAATCCCGCCTCAAGATGCTTGCGCGCTTAAGGGATCTCGAAACGGAAGTTGATGAAACATTAAAAGACGAAACCTCAGAAGACCTGATCCAATTTTCACTCCCCGAACCTTCCAAAACGGGACGCACGGTTCTTAACATCGAAGGTGGAGCCATTGGATATCCAAGTGAATGCCCGAACGGTACCCCCCTTGTTTTGTCCGACAATATTGGTCTCGAAATAGGGCGCGAATCTAAAATCGCCGTGATTGGGGCGAACGGCATTGGAAAAACAACCCTTTTAAAGACTATCGTTGGACAGCTTGCTCCGCTTGGGGGATCATTCATGCTTGGTTCAGGCGTAACCGTTGCGCACTTTACACAAGAGCAGCTCGACGCCCTCGATCCATCGAAAACCGTCATTGAAAATATTCTTCACACAACACCCCTTGGTGAGCAAGCTGCCCGGGGTCTTCTCGGAGCCTTTCTTTTCAGAGGTGATGATGTCTTTAAGCCAGTACGCGTGCTGTCTGGCGGCGAAAAAAGCCGCCTTGTTCTCGCTAAAATTCTTGCCTCTAACGTCAATTTTCTCATTCTAGACGAGCCCACAAGCCACCTTGACATGACGAGTATAGAGGCCCTTATCAATGCACTATCGGAATTCTCCGGAACCGTTTTATTCGTAAGTCATGATCGATCATTTATCGACAGCATTTGCACTCACGTCTTCGCAATGTATCGTGACGGGCGCTCGCAACTTTTCTCAGGCAAGCTTGGAGACTATCAACGTCTATGTAAAGTCGCGGGACTCCCTGATATTCTCGATCCAGCGACTTTTTCTAACGCAGCAGAGTCCTCACCCTCTCGCTCATTCTTGGAAGAAAGAAAGAAGACCTCCGACCAGCACGAGATCGCAAAAGACCTTAAGAGAGATCGCCAACGATATGAAAAGAGGAGGGCGTCCCTCGAACTTCGCATGACAGAGCTTAAGGCCGAATTGGTTCAAGTTGAGAAAAATCTCTCACATCTTGATCCCGATGATTACATCAAAGTTAAAAAACTGTGCGAAAAGCAAA
>CAILAO010000861.1 GCA_903832105.1 uncultured Pseudomonadota bacterium
CACCATCACGGGTGGGCATGAACACCGCCGTTGGGCTCGGAAATGAACCTATTAAATCAGTCTGTGGAAAAGTCGTCCCCTCGATGGACCACTGGGAACTAACGAGTTCTACAAACGTACCATCGCTTTTAAAAAGAGCCGTTTTGACTTCAAGGGATTCTCCCGCAGGCAGATTTCGTGCCGTCAAAGGTAAAAAACTGCCATCATCTTGCATAGTACCAATTTTCATGGTCAAAACTTCTTGCGAAGAGGTATCCGAAACGGCACCGACTGAAATGATGGGGGATCGGATCATGTTTTGTGCAACATTTTTAGAGGTTGAAGCGATAACAGCGATCAAAACAGCATCACCATCACGGGTGGGGATGAACACCGCCGTTGAACTTGGAAATGAACCTACCAAATCAGTCTGTGGAAAAGTCGTTCCCTCGATTGACCACTGAGAGCTAACGAGTTCTACAAAAGTACCATCGCTTTTAAAAAGAGCCGTCTTGATTTCAAGGGCTTGTCCAACAGGCAAATTCCGTGCTGTTAAAGGTAAAAAACTACCATCATCTTGCAGAGTCACCATTTGCATGGTCAAAATGTCTTGCGACGAAGTATTTGATACTTCCTCAGTGGTGGATGCACTTTCTGTTGTGACTAATGAGAATGTGGCGTTTGTTTCTTTGGTTTTAAACGACACATCGGTCACGCTATCTGATCTTGCGGTAAAAGTTAATTGTGAATTGGAAATATCTACGGTCTGTCCAGCGTCTGTATAAATAATCACGGATAATGAAGATAGATTCACCTTAGGGGGAGCAACTAAAAATCCCACAGTCATATCTTTTTTTACTTCACTTGCGTTAATGACGCTACCATCTTCATAGGCGATTTTTATGTGTGTGGCCTTAAGTGCCGTTTTGCCGCTTATTTTTGATGCATCGAGGCTCTTGACGTCAACGGTTTCTGTGTTAATGACTACCGCTTTTTCAAATGTATTGGCGTCTATGGTTATGTAACCTTCAGCGGTATCAATTTTTTTAGCTTCTTCTGGCGAGACAACATCGACTGAAATGCCAGCCTTCGCTCCCCGAAGGTTCCCTGAAGAAACGTCGCTTCGGCAGGCAGTCAGTGAGCCGGCAATGAGTACTGTGGCAATGGACAGAAACAGAAGTTTTTTGATGTTGTTTCGTTGTTCGTGAATAAAAATCATAAATTTCTCCGTTGATGAGTCCTGGTAAATTGAGACGATTAAAGTCAGTCCCATGTAGATCTGTTTCGGACAACTTTTCAAAAACTTTAGGGAAACGAATAATCCTCTAACATTTAAATGGGTTACGTGTTGTATTTACGAGTCGAGCTATAATAACAGTGGGATATTTCGGGTTATTTCTCACATTAGGAGAACCCCCCGAAATAATGGACGTTAAAACCGAATCGCCTGTCGATGCCCTGGAAAGCTACGAATTTTCGAATAGTTAGAGTTTAAGAAGCCGCAGATCTGCATGATCTTCAATCTGAAATATTCTTTATTCCGAAATCCAAAGCTTCTTCTCTTAATCATCTTGATGACGTTATTGATTCCTTCTGCAATTGCATTTGTCACACGATGTTCAAAGTAGTTTTTCAATGTGTCCCAGCCTCTTCGAAGATTTACGTACCAAGCTTTGAGTGGTCGATCCTCCAAAGGGTTGATTTATCGACTCCCGTCAAGCCCCCCGCTTGAGCAACGTTCGTTACTTCCGTGATTTTTCCAAGCCACCAAGTATATTGCTTTGTGAGATGCGGGGTTTCATCGGACAGAAAATGTACTTTTTCTGCGCGTACTTTTTTACATATCGGACAGAAGCCCTTTCTTCTGAAGAAACTGATGAAATTTTCGTAGGTCATAATGGGCAGATCTTTTATACGAAGATGATACCTGGATAAAGCAGAATCCAGAGGGTGTTCACACCTGTGGCAGAGCATTTCTTGGATTGGTTCTAGAATCGTTGTGACAATGGCTCTATCTGGCTCGAAACAAACGTCGATAGTTTTATAGCCGTCAATGGCAAACATTTGTGGTAGCGCTCATAGCGAGCACTCCTTTTTTGGGTTTGTAAAATAGTTTACGTCTTAGAGTGCAGGAGGTGCTTTTTTATTAAAAAAAACTAGTAGTAGCTTGTGCGCATTCGCCAGATGTCCATCAAGCCCGTCGATGCTCGGGTTCCCCACTGAAATTCGACTACAGAAAATAGAGGACCACACTGAAATTCCATTGACATGTTTGCGGAATCTTTTAATGCCAAGGCGTTGCTGGATTTTGAAGTATTTGAAAATAATTTCACTTTTCCGCTGAAAAGCCTTCTAAATTCTTTATTTGAAGCCTTTAAATCGACTTACGGAATTATGATAGGAGGTTGGG
>CAILAO010000862.1 GCA_903832105.1 uncultured Pseudomonadota bacterium
AGTCGAATGGGGTCGCTAAAAAATCAATGCTCGCGCTTTTCGAATAGGCAATCAACTCCCCTAACCATTCCCGAGGCAATTCGCATTCTTTGACCTTGGCATGAACCGGTTGCATTTCATCAGGATAAAGTACCTTAGCTTGAAACAATTGAAATTTCACCGCGTCCGCCTTGGCTTCAGCAGCAACGTCAATAAGCTGTTTCGCCTGAGAAAGTTTGCCGTCAAAGTTAGATCCGGCTTCGGCTATGATGTAAATATTAGACCTGTCAGTTACGCTATTCATATTTTGAACTTGTTCACTCCTTTATGAATATAGTCTCACTATTCTCTGTGGTTCGATGCCCATTCCCAATAGTTGCTCAAAGATCTCGCTTTCAAAGCTTCTAGATGATATAATTACAGTATCCATCGAACAATCAATTGTATTAGGAGAGCATACTGGAATGTTACAGCAAAGAATTCCTTGCTTATCCTTATTATTGTCAACAATGAATTTTACCGATATGTTTTTAAATTCTGGAAGCCTCAAAAGTATCTTTGTGTGATTATCTGCTCCAAATATAACTACCGTTTTTTTATCAAGCTTCCTTCGTTTTATTAATAAAGATAGTTTTTCACGCAGCATAGTTTCTCTTTTTACAAAAGATTCCTCCGCCCTTTTTATCTTTTTCATAACTACGTCAGAGACATTTGAAGGAAAATCAAGAGTTCTATGGGAGGAGAGTGGGCATGATACTTTCCGTGCAGCGAAATGCATTCCAAATGGTTGACTACTATTAGCAAATTCTAAAAGCTTAAAACCGCACCTCCGTAAAAGAATATCTATTGTCTCTTGGGTGAAATGAAACTGATGTTCATAAATAAATAATAGGTCGGATGGAGATTCCTCATTCTCATAAGCACCAATATCCGGCACTTCAATACATACAGTTCCGCCCACGTTGACAAGACGATTACAAAAAGATAGAAATTTAACAGGTGATACAACGTGTTCCAACACGAAATAATTACACACAAGATCAAAGACGAGTTCCCTTTCCTTGGACAAAGGGTACTTTTCATATAGCCCAGAGAATACTTCTATGTTTTTTCCCCTACAAAGTGACACATTACTTTTAGAGACTTCTATCCCATATGGGATCATTCCTCTATTCCGGAATATACCCAATGTAGTTCCGTCTGCGCAGCCAATTTCCATAACACGCTGGCCCTTCTTTACAAACTTGCATGCAAATTCTGCACGCAAATTGAACTCTTTTTCAACAGCTTGCGGAGGTCTACATCCTTCTTCTCGATACATAGTTGTATAGTATGCTTCCAGTTTCCTAAGGTCTTGTAGAGGATTCTGGAATACTATTCCACACTTTTTACAACAAACAAGACGAACCGTAAAAGCAAAGGATTCGTTCTTTGTCCGAATATTTTCGAATTGCTTCTCTCCAATAATTTCATAAGAGTCGTGTCCACATAACACACATTTCATTTCTCTTTTCACTCACACACTCCTCATACCACAATATCTCATCTTCAGAATGTCATCTTATTGATGGAAAATGCAAGTCGCTTTTTATTCAGTTTTGGAATTATATTTGAGCCATTTCGTCCATTCTCATTTTGGCTTTCCATTTGCTTTTCTCTTCATCACTCTACTATTTTTCTTCATAAGCAGAGCAGTTCCTTTAAGTATTGGTTTTTGGTTAATCAAGTTTAACCGAGCCGTTTCTCTTTCTCAACGAACTTTGATTATATCTTTGATTTATTGTGATATCGAATTTTTACTTTTCTATATTTATTGTTTTAAAGTATTCGGGGTAATTTACTTTAACATTTTC
>CAILAO010000863.1 GCA_903832105.1 uncultured Pseudomonadota bacterium
ACAAATGTTTAAATTCGTCAACCGGGTCGGCGCCGTACCGGGACTTCAAGGGTGTATCAACAAAACAAATAAGACCATGAAAATTTTTTTCTGCGTTGTCATTTGGAATTTCCTTTTTGAAATGTGAAACATCCCAGCGGACACGCTCTCGGAAGAATGAGTTAATTGCTTTAGGAATTTGTCTCTTTTAATGCGAAGTCAGATTAATATCACTGCGAGGCGACTCGACATTTTCGGCTGTTTTGCACTAAACTTTAATTGTATGCATGAATGCTGGGTTTAAAGGCGCTAACATAGCTGATTCCAAACCAGCAAATTAAGAGTACCGAGAACGCAACCAATAACACGACAAATTTATATCTTGGTTCAATTTTTCTGTGATAGGTCAAATGTAGATAAATCAAATATACAAGCCAAGAAATTAGCGCCCAGGTTTCTTTTGGATCCCAGGTCCAATAATGTCCCCAGGCTTCTTTTGCCCAAAGTCCACCAAAAACCAGCCCAGCGCTGATGAAAATCAAACCTAACCAGACAAAATGATCACCAATCTCAGCAGTGCGAACAAAATCACCTTTTTTCACTAAATTTTGATACAGGCCATGAAGACCCACCAGAAAAGAGCCGCCGAGCAGCGCATAACCTAGCACGTACACAATAACATGAGGAATAAACCAAATGCTTTGAAGCGCTGGGGCGAGTGTTTTGTCAAAGGCTTCGGGTGAGAATAGGTTGATAACCAAGAAAAGCATGGCCATGCAAACGCAATATATGGTCAGCCATTTATATTTCCATCGAAGTTCCACCAGAAAACCGCAGAGGGGCAAAATACATGCATACCACAATCTTGTTTCGCCAAGTGTCTTAAGTGGAGGGCGTCCTAACGAAATCCAAAGCGCGCCTAAAAAAACTACAACGACAAAACTGCCTAACAATGAAGCCCAAAACCAATTTTTCTTGATGGAAAGAAAAATTCCTAAAATCCAAAACGTAAACGTAGCAATAACAAACAGATGATAATATTCTAGCGGATTCATTCTTTTGTATAACCTTTGCTCATCAGCACTATGCCAGTCCAGAACATGTGTACCATGCCTAAAAGAAACAATACTGCTCCAACTTGTATTGCTGGAAACCAAGGATCGCGCACGACATCAAATACACTAAGCTTAGACCACTTACCGCGCGACTGGTCGAAAGAAGCCTGATAAATCTTCCAACCAGCATAAGTAGTAGGCCTGTTAACTTCCACGATTGCTTCTTTTTCATCCCCATTTTGTCCTGAAAGTACTAATTCTGATCGAAAGAGTTTAGATTCTGGCTGTGCCATAACGAGCAGCTCATTGTCACCTAGTGACAGCATAATAGGTTTTTGTATGTGACTGCCTGCGCCAACCCATCCTTCTTTTGTTGACCCTGTTTTTATGTTTGTAGCTTTAATATAAACAGCGGCAGTTGATCCCTCCGAATTGAAAGAGCGAAATTCGCCCTCTATCAAAAAGGCAGAAGGCAAAAATTTGTGGATAGTAATTTGCCAACCATTCAGTTTGCCGCGAGCATCCTCTTTTACTTCTACGAGTTCATTTCGATTCTTTGTGACGTTGATGCCGGTGGAATGATCTATAAGGGTTAATGTGGGCGGATACTCTTCCATGACAAATTTTTTTAATTTTATCGAAAATGGCATTTCTATGGGCCGCTTTTGTTCATCATCGTTGTAATCAAATGCTTGGACGGCCTTTTCTCCAATAACGGCAGGCATCCTAAATCTTTCTATATCCCCCGAGCTAAAGACCATGACTGAAACGATCACGAAAAGCCCGCCATGATATAACAAAAAACCTACATTCCTTCGCTTGAAGGGAATCATTCGCTTCAAAGTCGCCAAACCCAAAACCGCTAAAAACAAGGCAATAAGAAAAGAAAATGGCCAGCTTCCAAGGACATTAAACGAAGCCGTTTCAGCCTGAGGAGAAATACCAAGAACGACCGCAAAAAGACAAAGATAAGAAAGGATGCCAATGACCATTGGGGGGCTTGTCAAAAACCGCGTCAAAAAATGATTTCTAAAGAGGACTGAAGCCAGAAAAAGAGTGCAAATAGAAGCTGTTAAAAGAGTAAAATTCCAGGGCCATGCTGAAACGTGGATGTTGGGACTCTCTGTAGTCAACTGGATAACTAATAAACCAAAGAGAACACTACCAACAAACAAAAAAACCTGAGAATAACTCCAAGGAAATTTCCAAAAATTTTTCATATTTTCATTTCGGACCCAACAAAAGGCAGTTCAACGCTTCTTGCAACGGAAAATGGGGACGTTATCCAAATTTTCCACGCATGTCCACCGCCGACAGATAATGCAAGCACAAAAACTATACATCGAACCGCAAGGTTACGAGGTTACTAGGATTTTCGGCAAAACATAGAGTGAAACATGTTGATTTTCAAAGCCATCTAAGGTATTGAAGAAACCCAACTCATTTTAGGGAGTTATGAAAGGGTTTATACGCCGTGATCGCTCGTAATAGGCAGCCACTTTATGTAAAAACGATCGCAAAAAATATTTTTTGGGGTTTTGTTTTTCTTTTTGGCCTGAATAGCCTGGTGGCGGCACAGATTAAGACGCAGCCGCCAGACCCACTTTTTCTTTTACAAGAAAAGCAGAATGCTGCCATAGCAAAAAACAGATTTTCTGTGGTCAACGTTAAAGCCTATAACGACGGCATTGGTAGTCACAGCATCGGTTCTGGAGTTATTGTGTCCCGCAGATGCCACGTTATCACCAATAATCATGTTGTTGAGAACTTTTCGCTGTTTGAAGTTGGTATCATGGGTGGTGGCGGGGTCACCAAGTATCCGGCAACGCTAATCGCGGTGGATAAAACCCAAGATCTGGCGCTTTTAAGAGTGAAGAAAAAAGAGAACTGTTCTCAGGCCACGCTTCCCGCTGATGGAAGCGTAGAGATAGGAGAAACAATTTTCGTGCTAGGATGCCCGTTTGGCATCAGTCACACGGTGACACGAGGCATCGTAAGTAAGCGCAATCGAACCGTCGCCATGGGCGACATGCTGTATCACAACATGATTCAGACTAACGCCTCAATAAGCCAAGGCAACTCGGGCGGGCCCGCCGTCAACATGAAGGGAGAAGTCATTGGCATTACAACGGCCATTTTTTCCAAGGGGAGAAGCTCAAACGGACTCGGTTTCCTCACACCTGTAACGAGGGTAAACCCATTTCTCAACGACAACATAAATAAAGCTAGTTCGCTGCAGCCTGTGGCGGCCCAAGAGAAAGACACCATAAATCTCACAGATAAGATCCCGCATGAGTACCTTGGGGACTGCACAAAGTGCCATCGAATTCTCTATAAAACTCCTGTAACTTTTAGTGAGACCGTACCTCACCCGAACATGGGGAACTGCACAAAGTGCCATGAAATCGTGAAAAACGATCCTGGTGCTTTCGTTACGGTTGCTCAGGTGACGGAAGGACGCGGTTTTCTTAAAGATCAAGCTGAAAAAATGCGTCTTGAGAAGCTTCGGCAGGAAAAACTATCAACAAAATCAACGGCAACCCTTTTGAAATACATAGGCATATTGTTAGCTCTTATGGTTGCTTTTGCCGGTCTCGTGTATTACTACTTCAGGATTGGTTTTAGGAAGAAAAATGCCAGTCAATAAAAATAGAAAATGGTTAGTTTATCTGATTGCCTCGGTGTTTGTGCTTGGGGTGATCGTTGTTGTTTTCGCTAACGCGCACAAAGTTGAGATCGTTCCAGCCCCTGAACGAGCGCCAACCAGTTCTTCGCCGGATAGTCAAAACATACAAAGCGATATCAAGGATATTTTGGTGCAGGTTAGACCTTGTGTGGTCAGTGTTATTAGCTATACCGGCACAATTTTGGATCAGGTTGGTCAAACCAATACTAAGCTTCTCGATCCATATAAAAAAGGGAATAAGACCATCAGTTCTGGCATTATTATCAACCCTGACGGTGTGATCCTAACCACGAGGGACTCGATACCTTCAAGTCAGATCGAGATAGAATTGTTCCGTCGCAAGCCCAACGTATTTAATGCTGACATCATAGAAATAAACGACAACCTTGATCTCGCGCTTCTTCAAATAAAGAACGCCGGCAATCTTTCACATTGCAGTCTTGGCGATTCTAGTGCGATTGAAATAGGCAATATCGTTTTTGCCATAGGCAGTCCTTACGGCTTTTCTGAGACCGTTACCTCTGGGATTGTGAGCAATTCGAGAAAAAACATCAGAATTGAAGGCAAATTCTTTAAGAATCTCATACAAACAGACGCCATCATTAATGATGGAAATAGTGGCGGGCCGCTTGTTGATGTCAACGGACTTGTTGTTGGGATCAATGTTGCCGTTTTGTCAGAGGGCACGGTCTATTCTGGAATTGGCTTTGCCATTCCCATCAATGACGCAAAGGATTTCATTGGGAGGATGTTACCTTGAGGAAATGGAAGCTTTCAAAACTTCACAAGGTTTTATTTGCTATATTTTCTAACTTGTTAATTTATGGACTAATTGAAGGAGAGTTTCAGGAGGCCATGAACGCTGGTGCGAAGCTTTGTTTGTCGTGTATCGGTCTTTACAATATGATTTTCTAATTTCTGTCATTTAGAAGGGGAAAGACGTGTTGCAAGAGGCCAAACATCTCAACGTGATATGTCAAAATTATTAAAACCTAGGTATAAAGGAGAACGAAATGTTAGACAACCCAATCATCAACGCGATAAGAAGGCGGCTTAATATGACCGAACGACAAGTCATCTATCTTATCATTGCCGGCATAATCTTTCTGCTATTTTTGGTTGTTTGGGTCCCCAGACGGTTGTCTTACGGAAGTACCGCCCAAAATAATATCGCATGTCCCAGTGGTGGATGCCCGCAAACAAATTCTGGCACTATGGCGTGTCCATCGGGTGGATGTCCCCAAACAAGTGGTGTTGCTTGACTGGCAACACAAACCACCCCCCAAGGCTTGGGGGGAAATACTGGTAATGCTGGTGGTTGTCCTCAAACAAATACCGTCGCTCTTAATCAGAACACAACTTCTAGTAGCGGGCGTCTTATCAGTGGTGGACAGTATCACTGTACTAATTGTAATCATATGAGTTTGCCGAAATTCGATAGGAATGGAACACCGCGCTGTCCAGTCTGTGGAGGCTTGATGAAGGTAAACACTGGAGATCCCCAAGCTACTACCGTAGCTGCGGCCGGCATTGGCATCGCTTGAGGTAGGTAATCTACTTGCGCGTGTCGCAAGAAAACGTTTGCTACCTTGAAGCGATCTGACGACCATAGGAATCTCTAGGATGTCTACAGGACCTTCAACAAAGGGGAAAGTGCGTTGATCCAGAAAGCTAGAAGAGCAACACAGATCTTTTCTACGTTTGTTTCTAATAGCTACTTCGTGGGGATTTCTTCGAGGTTTATTTATGATGGGCCTATGAAGGGAATTTGCGTTCCTTTTTTGAATTGCTATGCCTGCCCTACCGCTGTTTTTGGTTGCCCGTTAGGCATCT
The DNA here is from genome assembly GCA_903832105.1 of uncultured Pseudomonadota bacterium. Taxonomy (GTDB): domain Bacteria; phylum Bdellovibrionota_B; class Oligoflexia; order Oligoflexales; family CAILAO01; genus CAILAO01. The sequence goes on from CAILAO010000863.1 coordinate 5,554, forward strand.
TGCAGCACTTTATTCTTTCGAGCATGATCCCGTTCTATGCTATTGGTATTATAGGTGTTTTCGGGCTTCTTTTGGGAAGGATGTTTTGCGGGTGGGTATGTCCTTTCGGACTTTTGCAAGAGCTAATGTTCAAATTGTCCCGAGTTGAAATCAAATTACCTGAAAACCTGAAGTACGTTAAATATGCTATTTTGATTATTTTCGTAGGCCTGCTTACGTTTATCACTGGTCAGCCGTGGTTTTGTATATTCTGCCCAGCCGGCACTCTTGAAGCGGGCATTCCCTGGCTCATCATGGATCCGATCAATCCAGCGGACGGTCAACCTGTCGTGATCGCAGATTTTATAGGTACACTCTTCTACATAAAAATATTTATCCTAGTCACGCTATCTGCCCTTTTCGTAGTGTCAAAACAACCCTTCTGCAAGATGTTTTGTCCTTTGGGAGCAATCTTCTCACTCTTCAACAGAGTAAGCCTCGTGAACATAGCATACAAGCGTAGCTGTAAAAAATGTAATGCATGCGAGCCAAGATGCGTCATGGGAATCGCACATGCTGACCGCATCCATTCTAAGGAGTGTATTCGCTGTCTGCGGTGTACTGAGTGTAAGAACGTGTATCTTAAAGTTCTGACAAAAGACATGGATGCTGTCCCAGGCCAAACACTGGACGTTACTAGAGTGATTTAAGAGGAGAAAGTAGCGAAAATCGTTCATGGACATCAATCACCCACATACTGAAAAATCACAAAAGATCGCAGCCGAAGCCTCAGCCGCCGACGAAGTCGCAGAGCTATTGAGGGGAATCATGTCTATCCGCGAAGCGAAGATCTCGCAGCATGATGACAAGCTCCCACGCGGAAATCAGGACGAGTCCTTGTACAAAAATATGGTTGGTGGCGTCGTCGGTAATGTTCTTGAATGGTATGATTTTGCAGTTTTCGGCTTCTTTGCTCCTGTGATTGGGGATCAATTTTTTCCTTCCGACGACCCTTTGAATTCACTTCTTAGCGCGTTTAGTGTTTTTGCCGCGGCTTATCTTGTGCGGCCTATTGGAGGAATTTTATTTGGTCGCATAGGCGACCGACTTGGCCGTAAGAAAGCGCTCCAGTTCTCGGTGATGATGATGGCTGTGCCGACATTTCTTATCGGTTTTTTACCTACCTATTCTTCGGTTGGAGCGCTTGCGCCAATTCTTCTCATTCTGCTTCGTATAGCTCAAGGGCTTTCTGTCGGCGGCGAAATGATCGGATCAATGGCTTTTGTGGCCGAGACCGCGCCGGCCGAAAGACGGGGTTATTTCAGCAGTTGGACTTTTGCGAGTTGCTATGGCGGCATGATGTTGGGTTCGTTGAGTGCCGTCATGCTTGATGGAGCCTTGGGATCTGAAGCTGTGGCGGACTGGGGTTGGCGATTGCCGTTCCTTGCAGGAATAGTTATCGGCCTTGCGGGCCTCTGGATGCGAAGCGAGTTGAATGAAACACCCGTTTTCGAAAAAATGAAAGCAGAGGGCGCTATTGGTAACAATCCACTTGCTGAAGCCATGCAACTTGTGCCGTGGCGCATCTTTCACGCTTCAACCCTGGTCATTCTCGTGGGGGGCGGATTCTATATTCTTTTTGTCTGGTGGCCCACGTTTCTCAGCCGCTATATCCATCCGCACGTGCCTCACGCCATGGCTCTCAACACTATCTCGATGATACTCCTGATTATTTTGGTCCCCATTGCGGGTCGGCTCTCTGACGAGCGGGGACGAAAACCGCTTCTTGTGGCGAGCGCTGCAGGTATGACGCTCGTTTCTTGGCCACTTTTTATGTTAGTCGTGGCCACCGATGGATTTATTCTTTCCGTTCTTTTCGCTCAGCTCTGCTTCACTGTTTTGATGAGTATTTTCCTCGGGACCATTCCGGCAACTGTTGTCGAAATGTTTCCTGCACGCGTGCGATACAGCGCTGTAGGTCTTAGCTACAATATATCTTTGTGTATCTTTGGCGGCACAGCGCCACTCGTAGCCACCTGGCTTGTCATCCACTACAAGACCGTTTCTGCACCAGCGCTTTATCTTACTTTTCTTTCTGCCGCCAATCTTCTGGCCGCCCTCGTGTTGCCAGAACGAACTGCGATGGGGGTGCGTCAAGCGAGAAAACTCCAGTTGATGGAAGAACGTCTGCGAAGTCTAAAGGGGAACTAGGGCGCGATCTGAACTGCTGGATTCATGAGATCTCCACATGCCATTGGTTCATATAATGTTATATTTTTTCATCTTTCTCCATAGTGTGGTTGGATTAATACCTAACTCTCTAGCCGCATCCCCTCTGTTCCACTTGTTCTTTCCAAGAGCCTTTTTGATGACTTCTGCTTCAACTTGGGCAAAAGATATATTGCTATTATTTTGTACTGCAATAGGTCCTTCCGGGCTTATAACTTCCCGCGGCAAATGCTGCATCTCTATCGTTGTGCCATGACATAAAATAAAAGCGTATTCAATTATATTTTGAAGCTCACGAATGTTTCCAGGAAAAGAATAGTTCATGAAAAATTGCATAACCTCTTTAGAGACATTTTTGATTTCTTTTTCTGCTATATGATTTTGAGTTGTAATGAAATGTGAAAGGAGAAGAGGAATGTCTTCACGTCTTTCGGAAAGAGAGGGAAGGAGGAGCTTTACAACATTGATTCTAAAATATAGATCATCTCGAAATTTGCCTTCCGCAACAAGTTGATGAAGATTTCTATTTGTTGCCAAAACTAATCGCGCATTAGTTTTGTACGATTCAACACCTCCGACGGGTTCGTATTCTTTTTCTTGGATGACTCTGAGAAGTTTCACTTGTAATAAAGGTGGGAGATCGCCAATTTCATCAAGAAGGATAGTTCCGTTTCCAGCGAGCTTAAATTTTCCAGGTTTATTGTTCTTTGCATCGGTGAAAGCGCCCTTAACGTATCCGAAAAGTTCCGATTCCAGAAGCTCCCCCGGGATGGCACCACAGTTTATAGTTACAAAAGGTTCTCTTTTTCTGTTGCTTAAATTATGTATGGCCCTCGCAAAAATTTCCTTTCCTGAGCCACTAGGCCCTTGCAAAAGCACGGTACTACTGCTTTTTGCAATGTCTGGGAGGATTGACATGATTTCTTGTATTCTTAAACTCTTTCCAATAATATCCTCAAATGTATATGATTTTTCGATCTGTTTTTTTAACAGTTCAATTTCAAAGCGATCCAAAAAAGTTTCCACCCCGCCTATTATTTCACCCGTGGGGCTTTTTAGAAGCGCAGTGTTTACCGATATGGGAATAATCTTTCCCTCTTTGTTTAGAATATTTATTCTCCTATCAAATATATTTTTACCGGATGAAATGGTTTGTCTAAGAAAACAATTAGATTCACAAATATTTGCTTTAAAAATCTCAAAGCATTTGCTACCCAAGGCCTCTTCCTTGGTGAAACCAGTGATTCTTTCTGCGGACTTGTTAAAGGAGGTTATATTGCGATCCAAATCAGTAGTGAAAACACCCTCAGTGATACTATCAATAATAAATTCCGTGTTAGTTTGATGGTTATTTGATTTGGGCATGAGTTTCCTCCTCTATGTCTTTTCTGAATACGATAAGTCTTGCAGCGGTGCAATTAATAATTGCACACTGCAAGACATCATTTCGTTTTTTAAATTGTGTTTCATGCAACATATTGAAAAAATGAACATGTTTATTGGCACTAAACTTGCTTATTGATGAGCGTGGAGATCGTGAAAGAAACAGTTGTTTAGCTGTTTGCTGAGAGAAAGGAGAACATTATGTGGTGTATTGGTTGGATTGTAAGAGGTCTAGTGACCATGGTAGCTGTTGCTGGTGCGGTGGCTTGGGGGAAGAAGATTGTCAATGACGAGCCTCGCTCGCAGCCTCGGGAGCCGGCTGAACATGACTTCCGCAAATGATGTATCCCAGAAAATGGCATCTATTGGCTTGAGAGTAATGGGTCTAAGAACTCATTGCTTTCAAGGTTGTTTACTTGATCAATCTTAAGAAGAGCCATAATTTGTTTGTTAAATTAAGGACGTTAAAGCGCTGCTTGAAGGGTAAAAAAGGCAGCAGCTTAAGAAAGTATTTATCGCCGCCCACAATGATTTCGGTCTTTTTTCCTTGAAGATATTTCATCAGAAAACACGCAACAGAGGCAGAGGAGTGAAGAACCTTTGATTTTTTTGCCGATGCGTAATAGCTTTCCATTCCTGCAACATTGAAGAAGTTTGTGTCTGTGACTCCTGGTCTTAATACCATTATTTTGACAGATTTAGTCGTAGCGTACTCTATGCGCAGCGATTCAACAAACCCCTCAAGTCCAAATTTTGTAGCTGTGTAGACGGAAAGGTTCGGAAAACCAATTTTCCCCGCCAATGAAGTCACAAAAACGATATCGAGAGGACCTTGCACCGGACGCTGAATCAGAATACCGCGGGTCAACATTATAGTCCCAGTCAGATTCGTAGAGATAATATTTTCAATTTCATTAGGGGAATGATCTTCAATAGTTTTTGAAGTGCCTGTGCCGGCATTATTAATAAGTAAGTCTACGCCACCAATATACTTTGAAAATTTCAGTGTTACTTCAATGTCAGCCGGTCGTCGCAGGTCAGCTACT
>CAILAO010000864.1 GCA_903832105.1 uncultured Pseudomonadota bacterium
CAAAGCTTTCAAGCCAATTGAGTACACGTCCTAGACAGAATCTATAAAGAACCTATCGGGCCGTTTTTCTAAATTTTTGCATGGCCGCGCTAAAACCACCCATGTCAACAGTTTGATTATATTCCAACACCAAGCCATTTTGCTGCGCGAGCTTTTGTGTCCTGGAGGGATCCGGAGACATTAAAACGAAACGGCCACCTTCCACCAACTGCTTAACGGCGTGAGGAAAAAATTCATCCAGAAGCTTTGATACGTCAACTTTCGAAAGCCTCTTACCAAAGGGCGGGTTGGTGATAATCAGTGTCGGCGACGGCGCTGTAAATCCAAGAGCATCTTGATGAGATAATTCGATGTGTTGAACCTTCGCTGCGGCGACATTTTTTTGGGCCGCATCGATCGCATTTTGATCGATATCTGTTCCGATGAGGCGACGATAAGGCCCTGCAATGGCCCTCTCAATAAGTTCTGTTCCTGCTCCTGCGAACGGGTCCCACACAATATCGTCAGCACTAATTCCCGCGACCCTCACGAGGGCGGCCGCGATGGTTAAGTTTGATGCGGCTGGGATATCTGCAACGCGATACGTAAACCTAGGATCATGAAGACCCTTTGGATATAGATCAGCCGCGAACAGGCTGGGGCCTTTTTCATAAATGTCAAATTCCCAAGGACTGCTGCGAGGATCATTGACTAGATGAGGATATTTATCAAAAACTTTTTTTGCGATGGACAAGGTGAGAGAGGTCCTATGTCCTCCGTCCGCCCAAGCAATGCGGTAGCGAATCGGGCCTTGGGTCCAGAGGGAAAGGATTTTTTGGGCCCTTTCGGACGTGATTGCGTTGATCACAGATTCTTCACACGTGCCTTCAAAAAGCCCTAGAGGGAACACAGCACTCGTCCAGGTACGGGCATGAAAAAGTTCCGCAAGTTGCTCAGAAAGCCTTACGAACACAACGCCAGTGCCTTCGGCCGTGGCTTGCCAAGAGGGCGAAAATTCCTCAGTTAGAATCTTTTCAAGACCTCCCCGACAAAAGAGTTTTAAATGAATCGGACGCGGGGGACTTACGGCATTTAAAATATGAGATGGTGTTTCGCTGCGAATAGTCTCTCTTTTTAACATGAGTAAAGCACGATCAATCTCAACTTTGAGCGCGGGATCGTTCTCTGACACTGTCAGCTTTTCTAGGTATAAAGACGCTTCGTTATGACCAACTTTTCCCAGAGTCTGAATGATCACCTTTCTGATGTCATTGGATGCATTGCGAGAAAGTAATTGAAGAAGCGTCTCTTCAACTATTTTTGATGGCGGAAACTTCCCTAGGGCTTGAACAGCATAACGAACTATCTTTCCATCTTCGCCTGTCACATAAGAAAGAAGAAGCTCCCGATATTTTTCTTCCGGTGTTTTTTCCGCAAGTCGTCCAACAAGCATCAAGGCGTATGGTATCACAGATGATGATGCCTCTTTAAGATGGGAGACAATTTCTTCGAACAGAAAATCATGCGGTAACCGCTCTAAAACACGAAGGATCGACAGTGCCGTTTTATGATCAGAATCTTTTAATAGGCTGAAGAGACCCTCTAAATCACTTTTCTTTGGAGTAAAGGAGGGTGTTTTGACTGCATCGGATAAACTAAAACTTTGCTCGCGTTTTCTGGCCATGGTTTGAAAATAAACCCTATTTACAAATGGTGTTGCGGTTACAAAAAGCCAGGAAAAGTCTACCATAAAAGTCTTGTCATTGCATATAGATACGGAGTTGCCCAAAAAAAATTCATTCCTGC
>CAILAO010000865.1 GCA_903832105.1 uncultured Pseudomonadota bacterium
AACCGTTTGCAAACTTACCACTATTGTAAAAATCAGTGCCAAAATCATTCTTGCTGAAGGTTTTTTTATTATTTGAATTTTTATCACTTGAAACCACTCTAATTTGCAAGGTACAGATTTAATATTTTGAGAGAGAAGATAAAAGAATTTCTTAAATAAAGGGAGGAGAGGTCTATGGAGGCAGTAAAAAGACTTTTGCAGGGTAGGCAACTCCAAGCAGTAGCGCCTGAACAGTTGGACCTAAAAAGCCTAAAATAATAAAAGACGCACCCCACTTTAAGGGCGCTAAAGTAGGAAGAGAGGGCGGTTTAGCTGTATTCTCTAAACGTGTAATTGCATTTGGTGCAACGCATAAACTGAGTTGAAGACTCATCAGCCCCGCGTGTTTGCACTTGCCAAACATAAGCCGTATTGTTTCCGCACCTTGGACACTCGATACGCGCCGTCGGCAACGTATTCAACTTCTGCTCTTCTTTACCAATTACCGCTACCAACTGCTGAGGAGAATGCTGGATAACTTTGGGTGCCACTTTGGGTTCGATTTTTTTGTCTGCTTCAGGCTTTTTGTAGCCGCATTTTGCGCAGGCAAGAACCAGAGTTGTTTCTTTGCCACTTTTGGATTTCTTTGGCTCAAGACGTGAACCACATTTAGGGCAGAATTCCATAGTACCTTACTCCACATCGTTTTGGGACTCCTTAGCATTGTTGCTTTTAAACTTTTTCTAATTTAGCCTAAGTCAAGGACTGACTCCGGAAGCGATAAGGTGGGCAACACGCAGCGGTTCAGGCAAACTGCTCCTTGAAGAAGTTAACGCGATAATTTTTTGTGCATCTGCCAGTGAAATTCCAGCTGTCTCCACGTAAATTTTAGTGCCTTTATTGATAACCTCGTGGATTTCTCCTGCTTCAAGAACCATGGTCCAACGCTCCTCAGCATTAGGCAAGTTTTTTAGCGCTTCATGAATCCCATCCAAATCAGGCTTCTCATGAGTCAACGCCAAAACGGGAAGCTTCGTCGCAACGTTCAATTTTTTGATGTCAACCACATTGAATCCTGCAAAGGTTATCCCGTTTAACATTACCAAACGCAACTGCCTACAATGAGGCGAAGCGTTAATCATTGAAGTCAACTTTTCGGTGGCATCTAAACCGTCAATTGCAATTGTAGTGTGCATGACTCCATCGATGGAAAAGCCTCCTCGAAAAACAACGCCCACGACTATCACGCTACCTTGGGTACGGGGAGTAAATTTTCCGTCGTCTATGCCGAGCACTCTGATTTCTGGTTTTATAATGCGAAAGTTCTTTTGGTGGCTCAACTTTTTTCCCTTAAACCTGTGTTAAGTGATAGTGGTTTTTTAAATTAAAAGCAATCGCAAAACAGCCAATCAGGGGCAATTCGTGTTTAACCAGAAGAAAGCCAAAAAACAAATAAAAATTAAAAAATTATGGATTAAACTTTGAGAACGCGCTCAAGCTCTTTACTGAAAGCATTATTTGCTTCCCGAACTTTCTCGGCAGCCTCAATCAACGCGTCTTCTGGCTTATTGGCACCTTTCATCCTAACGTAGATGATGGGGCTTGAAGCTAAAGGATGCGGCACATCGTAGCCAGCAAACTCTACTTTTTTGTCTTCTAAAAGCCTCTTTGCCAACAGGTTACAGAGCCCGTGGCTGGAGCCCTCGATTTCTATCTTTAGCTCGTTTTCTGATTTTTTTAATACTTTGACTTTCATACTGTTTCGCCTTTTGTTAAATTTGTTCTTTGCCGTAATCTGGAGCTATTTTGCGTGTTTCTACGTTGCCATCCTTTGGGCATTTAAGGTCATATCCATGCTGCTCAAGCAAGGTTCCACATCGCGAACAGAAACCATACAAAACACCCAAGCCCTTATCGTTGGTTGACAAGTGGAAAGTCAGGTTCTTGTCGCTGATGACTTTAGCTCGAATGATGTCGCCTGGCTTACATACGTCGCTCATTTGGATCAACCCAGGGGAAACGGGCGTTGATTCTTCGGGACGAGACAAGTCTAAAAACGGCGTTGATGACGATGGTAACGGGTATGTTGATGATTGGAGGGGTTGGGATTTTTTGAACGGCGATAATGATCCCATGGATGACAATGGACACGGTTCACACTGCTCTGGGATTATTGGCGCTGTGGGTAATAATGGCATCGGTATTGTTGGTGTCAATTGGACTGTTTCTCTCATGCCACTCAAGGCTTTTAATGCTGAAGGGGTCGGCCCCATCGCGGCCATCGTTAAAGCGCTCGATTATGCCACAAAAATGGGAGTCACGGTCACAAGTAACAGTTACGGAAGTCCCGACAGTCCTTCGTCGACGGAAAGAATCGCAATCGAGCAGGCTGGGAAAAAAGGCATTCTCTTCATAGCAGCCTCTGGGAATAGTTCGTTAAATAACGATACCGAACCTGTTTATCCCGCATCATTCAAACTTGATAACGTGATAGCCGTTGCCGCGACCGATGGGTACGACAAACTTGCGGACTACTCAAACTTCGGACCTTCGTCGGTTCACTTAGGAGCTCCTGGAGACAGCATCACGTCAACCGTCCTTGGCGGGAAGTATGAAACTTGGGGCGGCACATCTATGGCTGCTCCTCAGGTCGTTGGTTCGATAGCTCTAATTAAATCGAAGTACCCGAATCTTCCGGGACAAGATATTAGAAAAGCCATTTTGGAAACCGTCGATAAACTGCACTCCCTTGAAGAAAAGACGATCACAAAAGGGCGACTCAACGTTTACAAAGCCATGCTCCGTGCCGGACAATTAGCAAAAGAGAGTTCGAAGTAACACACGAAAAGTTAGGAGGTCTCGATGTCATCCATAGCAAAGTCCACTTTTCAAATCAGTCTAACCTTTGTAATAGCTTCTTGCATAAGCTTCCCAGCGTTTTCAAAGGTTGTCGTTCGGGAGTTAAAGCAATATACAACGGTGGAATTCTCGATCGAAGATGTTTCATTCGAACCCATACGTATCGAGGGTCAAGACTTTTCTAAAGCCTTTATCAAGGGGGTTGACGAAAAATATATCGGTGTCCGCTATGTTGTAGGACAACCAGAAATCCCTGTTATCAGGCTTTTTGTTTCGGGTCCGCGAACGATCGAAGTGTTTGTGGGAGGCGAAATAAGGGAGGAAGGCGAAGAAGATCAAGCTACTTTAGTGCCTGTTCTGACATCAATCCCTAAAATTCCCTCAGCAAGGCCTTCAGTTGTCCGTGATGAAGAGATTTATCACCGTGACGGCTTTATCCCGGAAACATCTTATGCCATCGAACGTCTTGGAACCGTGAGGGGAACAGAGAAGAGGTTGGTAACACTTCACCCCTTATCCTACAATCCAGTGACTAAAGAAAGAATCATCCGTCAAAATTTTATTGTAAAGTTCAAAACACCCACTCCTGAAACAAACTCAACTTCGCGGCTCCTCTTCATCGTGGGAGAAAAATTCGCCAATTCGCAAACCCTTGAACAGTATAAGCGCTTTAAAGAAAAAGCCGGTTTTAAGATCGAAAGTGTTGTTATTCGGGCTGAAAACAAAACACCAGAAAAAATAAGAAAAGCTGTCCAGGACCTCTTCCGCGCTAGTACCGTACCTTTAAAATATGGAATCATTGTTGGTGATCAAGAAGATGTGCCAGCATACAACTCGAAGATCATCCACGGCGTTACCGATCACTACTACAAGGCTGTCGATACCGATAACTACGACACTGACATAGGAACTCCTGACATCAGCATTGGCCGCGTTTCTGCCGCGAGCGAAGAGCAATTAACGACAATGCTAAAAAAATTCATCCGCTATGAGGAAGGTCAATTTGCGACTCAAGATTGGCTCAAAAAAATTGCCTTTATCGCCACGGACGATAAAACACATTATGACATTGCCGAAGAAACGCATAATTATGCCATCTCGAATTATACGCTCCCCAAAAATTTCCTAGGTAACTTCCCGTCGGTTAATCAACCCGGGGGCGATCAACTTTATGCCATTACCCACAAAGCAACAGCTCAACAGGTGAAAGATATTCTTGCAGAGGGCAGGGTTATCATTAATTACTCGGGTCATGGCGCAACCGATTGCTGGCAGGGTCCTTGGCTTTGCCAAAACGAGATTGAGTACGCCCTCCACAATGACGCCCTCCCTTTTGTCATATCAAACGCGTGCATAACAGGACGTTTCACGACAGAAGAAGTCTGGGGGGAAACCTGGAGCCGCCATCCTAGGGGCGCTATTATGTTCTTGGGTTCCATGGATGTTACCTTCTGGACCGAAGACGATGTACTCGAAAGAAAAATATGGGATGGCATTTTTAAAGAGAAGAAGATCCGATTTGCCGAAATCACCGACTACGCTTTAACAGAGCATTGGCGTCATTTCGGGGGCGCAGGCCAAAGTAAATATTACTGGGAAAGCTATGTTATGTTTGGCGATCCCACGATCAAACTTCGCCTGAATCCGTCTCTGCCGCGATCTGCTTATTAACCAAGAATTGAAAGACTTCGAGCAAATTATCCTGGGGACGAGATTGTAATTCAGTAGGCTTTGCCAATAAATTAATGATGCTATAAGCAGCCTCTAATGTTGAAAGACACCTAAGATCCGGTTGTTTTCGTACAATAAAGGTCGATGGAGTGTCTGGCATCAGCGAAAACTTTGGAAGACGTTTTAGATTGTCACTAAGTCGCTCCATCTTGCGAGCATGACGCCAAGTGCCATCAAATAAGAAGACGACTAGCCGTTTGTCTGCAGGAAATAGCTGAGATCTCTCAAAAAACGGTACCGCGCTTAAATTGGTAGCCTCTCTATGAGGAAAGAAAACGACAGGATAAAGTGAGGGGTCTTCAAGTAGTTGATTAACTTTTTTA
>CAILAO010000866.1 GCA_903832105.1 uncultured Pseudomonadota bacterium
CATAATCTTATGGTTTCAACGTGATCTCTTTCGGAAGACTTTTACTTGATCAGCAACACTTTGCCGTATTTCTCGTAGAAGTTTCAGCGAACAAGTTCAACGTTTCAAGAAAGCGATCACGTTGAAGTCACAAGTTTTAAGTCTATGTCTATGAGGACGTATACGTTAACCCAGTGCGATTCACTACCGGGAAAACCTTTTATGCAATTCCTGAGACACAAAGGCTAACGATGGCTCTTTGCCTTCTTCCGGTTCTTCAGCATAAAGACGTCGCACATAGACCTGCTCATTAGAGGAAGCAATGCTGAGATGATCTTCAATCGGCATGATGAACGGAAGTTTCATGAAGTTTGTTTTTAGAAGCCTGAGATAATTACGACTCAATTCGTCTTGTTGCCTCGGGAAGAAATGGCTTAGTGAGTTTGCGGACGAAATCTTTTCGCAACGCAAACCAAAGTCTCTCACAATGTCTCGCGCTTGATCCATGAGATCATCGTGATCCATTTTTTTCTTGGTGTTTATCGAGGAGCCGACGACCTCAAAAACTCGCTTCCAAAGCCGTCTATGAAGAAGCAAATGATCCAGTGTGTCTTTGAAGTGTTCATAGTCCTTTCTCACTTTAAGTTGATCCTTGGCGGCTTCGAGCAGGATGAAGTATACGTTGTGTTCATCGAGTCTTGCGTAGTCAGCAATCGCGGGCGGAAACGTCCAACCGCCTAAGAGACCTGCAATGTGCTGCATCATGGCCTCTGCTGCAACAGAAGTCTTATGAAAATAAACTTGAAGATACATAGAGTGCCTTGCTCTCAGATAGTCCTCAAATGCCGGTAGTCCAGAGGAGTTGATGGCAAGGTGAAATCCTTTGTCGGAAGGATTATAGTAAAACACAAGAGCATCAAGAATGCGACCGGCGTCAAATACGCCGTAGACCACGCCGCATTCATGAGAGTCCCGAAGAAGATAATCCATGCGATCGATATCAAATTCGCCCGAGACCATTTCATGGCAGAGCTTATAAATCCCGTAAGCTTGAAGAGGAGAGCTGTTAAGCGGGCTGATCTCTGGTTCAATAATAGAAACCACGTCTTGCGGTTCGATTTTCACGCTGAGATTGGGATGACTTTGATAAACATCAGATAAAACTTTTTCAATCAGAAGAAGAGTAAAGACTTCATGAGATACCTTCTCTTTTTTTGGGTCTTTGCCCATAGCAGAGAGGTTTTCTGCCTGTTTAATAAAATAATTATAGAGATATTTTGGCGCCTTTCCTGCTTGCTCGATAATGGAGGCCCAAGAAGGTAAAAAACGTTCCCCGCTGTGAGAAAACGGGGGGTGACCGATATCGTGTAAAAGTGCCGCCAGACGAAATGCCTGCAGTGTATAATCGGAAGAAAACAGATGATCCATGACGGGAAACGTTTGAGACAGAAGACCGTGAACAAGACCGTTCATGCCTTTTTGTTCGAATTCAGCGAAGTCCTGGCAGTTTTTAAGCTTATCAGCGAGCCTTCGCTGGTTGACGTGAAGTCTTCCCCAAGCTTTATCGGCAAGTTTAATCACGCCGAGGGCATGTTCAAATCTTGAGTGAGATGCGCAGGGAAAAACGAGATGAAGAAAAGCAAGTTGCTTAACTCGGCGGAGACGCTGAAAGACAGGATGCTCGATGACTTTATCTTCAAGCTGCGTGATATCGATCGTTCCGTGGACGTTATCCCTTACCCTTCTTACAATTTCAAGGCTCATAGTCAGCTCCATTACCAGAGGGATGTACTAAAGATAGTGGCACCCCACAACGTCACTTAAATTACGGATGGAGCGTAGATTAAGTTCGGCAACAAGTTCAAGCAAAAGATTATAAATAACCCAGGGACCGTGATAGATCAAAGCTGTGTAGAGTTCGACCGCTAAGGCTCCACGCGCCATCTTCTGAAAAACATCAATACCAGAAAGAATACCGCCAGTTGCGATGATTGGGAGACGACCCTTATGGACCTCCCAGGCCCATTCGAGGCATGTCGTAGACAAAACGCTGAGAGGATGCCCGCTAAGCCCTCCTCCTTCGGGCCATTCGACTCGATGAGTGTTCGTAAGAACAGCGCCTTGAAACTTTGCCTCCAATATAGCTTGGATCATCGACTGCAATTTCGGCTTTGACATATCTGGATCAAGTTTGATCCAAATTGGCGTCTTAATGTTGGAAGATGCCGCTCTGAGTTCTCGAATAAAAAAAGGTGTTGCGAGATCTCGCAACCCTGGAGTGTTGGGAGATGAGATATTGACGACAAAAAAAGTAGCCAGGTGCTTGAAGGCTTCAATGACCACCATGTAATCTTCGATCGATTTTTCGGCTGGGGTTACTTTGTTTTTCCCAACATTAACGCCAATAGGAATCCCTTGCAGAAGAGGGATTTTAGCCTGCAACCTCTTTGCGATCTGCGCGGCACCGTCGTTATTAAAGCCCATGCGGTTTATAATCGCGCGCTCGGTTGGTATACGAAAAATTCTCGGCTTAGGGTTCCCTGACTGGGGCTTCGGGGTGATTGTTCCCACCTCAAGAAAAGAGAAGCCAAGCCGCGGAAAAGCTTCAGGGCAGTCGCAGTTTTTGTCAAAACCGGCCGCAAGTCCTATGGGTTGTGGGAGTTCTCCAAGACCAGGCACGGTTACCTTTAGCATCGGCAAAATATCCGGCAAAACTTCTGAAGAAATATCTTTAAGGTCGGGAAAAAACATAGAGCCGAGAGTCTTGCTTTTCAAAAACCGCATTCCAATAAGATGAGCAATTTCCGGCGAGAATAGTCTAAGACCCTTCACTCCTAAGGTTGCAAGATATCGCTTAATATTCACAGTCATCCTCTTGTTACAAGCTGACTCTCTTATTCTTGATCATTTCATACATGATGTCATCGATGACGATTGTTCCAACCAAAATATTTTCTTTTGTTACAACCGGTATAGACAGGAGGCCGTATTTCGTGACTGTTTCCGCAAGAGAGCTAATATCATCAGTATCGACAATTTTAATGGGTTCGGGACTCATGAGTTTTTGAAGTTGTGTCCGGAGTTCCGACGTGACGATATCACGCAGTGAAACGACACCAAGCAGGTGACGGTGGAGGTCGATGACATAAATGGAGTAAACCATATCGGCTTGGGGCTTCAGAGCCCTCAGTTCGTAAAGAATAGTTTCCGCAGTTGTGTCCGGAGAAAACGAGCAAAAATCCGTAGCCATGAGACTTCCGGCGGCGTTCTCGGGATAGTCCATGAGTTCACGGATCTCTGTCGATGTGTCTTTATCCAGCTTACTGAGGAGTTCCTCGGCGCGTTCTTCGTTAACGTCATCCAAGAGATCCGCGACCTCGTCGGAAGGCATCTTTTTAAGCACATCGACGATCTTTTGGACCGGCATGTCTTCCACGAGTTGGGCTTTTGCTTCGTCATCATCCATTTCTTCCAAAACGTCTGCGGCCCTCTCGTGATCGAGAGAGTTAAAAACCGCGGTCCGAGTTTGCATATCGAGTTCTTCGATAATATCCGAAAGATCTGATGGGTGCAGTTTACTGAGCTTAGGATAAGTGACTGAGAGTTTAATATTGTGAGACTGAGGAACAAGAACACCAATATTGTTCCAAAGGATTAGTTGGCTTGAGACTGGCCGATTGAACAGATGAAAAAAGAACCGGACGACTTCAACAATTCCCAACCTACGAAGAAGACCGCTTAGCCCAACATCAACTGCAACAGGAAATGCTCCGGAAATGAGAAAAGAAAGACTGACGTCGTTGACGCGAACCAACTTTTTACCATCGAGATCGACAATTTGCTTATCGAGGACATGTTTTCTTAAGAAAATCGGGCTTCCTGGTGGGGTGAAGGGGATCTGTTTCCGGCAGAAAATCTGATACTCATGATCCTCTTCGTTGATCAAAAAACCCTCCCAAGCAAACGTTTGCATCTGGGAATCTTTATCTCTTATGAGGCACGCAACGACTCGCGGGCGTTCTTCGTTCGAAACGATAAGGTCTTTCAGGGTTCCCAATACCCCACCCGCAGGCAAATAAACCCTAAGATTCACAAGGTTACTGAAATAGATCGAGCTAAAACTGTGAGACAACGTGGATGACGGCATAAGGCACCGCTAAAAAAGCTTCGCTAATAAATTTTTCTTGAAATATCTCTTAAGACCGGCTCTCGGGCATCCCGGCATACCCCAAAATAGAACATTCTTATAACGAGGGCAACCTTTTTTGGTCTTAAATTCAAACTATTCAGGACGCAAAAGGGTCCGAAGCGGCAAACAGCTCCATCAATGGCTGTAAATTCAAACTTTACGCCGATTTTCTTTTGTGCGAGGGTGTGACCATGATAGATCGATTGATTAAACATTTTAAGCTTTCCCCACACCCTGAAGGTGGCTTTTTCAGCGAAACCTATCGCGCTTCAGGGCTTATCCCTGCAAATGTTTTTAAGGGAAGTTTCGATGGTAATAGAAGTATTAGTACTGCAATTTACTTTTTACTTCCCAAAGGGGAAGTTTCACATTTTCATCGAATTAAGTCAGATGAAATTTGGCATTTTTATAAAGGCGGTCCCTTAACCATCGTGGAACTTTGCGAAAAAGAGGCTCCAAAACAGACGATTTTAGGCTGTGACATCGATGCGGGAGAGACACCTCAATATGTTGTTCGAGCCGGCACTTGGTTTGCGGCATTTCCATGTTCTCATTCGGAATTTTCTTTTGTCGGATGCACGGTGGCACCTGGCTTTGATTTTTTTGACTTCGAACTTGGTGATGAAAAAGCACTTTTAAAGAGGTTTCCGGGAGCTTCAGCTGTTATCAAAAAGCTTACGAAATAATATTTTGCGAAGTGGAACCTTCCTGCTATCATAAAAACAAGAGGCGCTTTAGCGTAAAGTTAAGAGGATTTAACTTTTATCTTGTAATATTTGCCGTTTACCTCAAAGGAACCTACAGGGATATTGCCATGACCAATTCAGAAAATGGGGGAACCACAGAAAAGTGGAAGATCTTCCTCGTTGACGACGAATCGACAATTCTCGGTATTTGCAAGAGTTTTCTACCTACCAATCTCTTTGATGTCTACACGTTTCTTAGAGCTGCACCAGCTCTAGAGGCTTTGTCAGAAGGATTGGTTCCTCACATTATTCTGACAGACTTAATGATGCCTGAAATGCCTGGAATTGAGTTTATTAAGCGCCTTCGAACAATGCTTTACGACAAGCCAATTATCATTGAGTCAGGTCATGCCGATATGAAATCAATTTTGCAAGCGGTTGGACTTGGCGTAGCAGC
>CAILAO010000867.1 GCA_903832105.1 uncultured Pseudomonadota bacterium
ACTTCTGAGTTCGGGATGGGATCAGGTGGGACACCTTCAGCATAGCCACCAAGCCAATGCTTTTGTTCACCCGCTTAAGTTTGCAACGCAAATTTTGGCGGGTTTCTTGTTTTGGTAATATCCTGTGAAGAGGCGAGCACGCGGTGATGATTGCGCTCGCCTTAATTGGAATCCTTTTTCCTTCCTACAAAAATCGTGTCCATGTCCATTTCCGCTCTTATCGGATTGAAGTTTTCGTGAAGCATCAGTTTGATTTGATGCTCAAGAACTTCTTCCAGATAAGAGTAGCTGGGGTCTGTAATGGAAATGGTGATGTTGCAGAGAGGTTTTGTTTTCTTGCTTTTCCCGTCTTTTACAAACAGCTCCATTTTCATGGCCCACTCCTCCTCACAGGATATTACCAAATATATATTAGTTAGGGTACAAACATTTACAAATCACATTCATTAACCGCGCCAAAATTTTCTAAAGAAAACTTAGGCGGGCAAGGAAAACTCAATCAAACGATTACTCAAAATTATGACTGTTTAGTAGCTCTCGGCTGAGCACGTCACCGTGCGTACACCTGAGCCCTATCAACCTCGTAATCTACAAGGAGTCTAAGAAGTCTCATCTTGGAGCCTGCTTCGCGCTTATATGCTTTCAGCGCTTATCAGAACCGAACATAGCTACCCAGCGCTGCTCTTGGCAGAACAGCTGGCAGACCAGAGGTTCGTTCATCCCGGTCCTCTCGTCACATTTTCATTCCCATGTCACCATGGGTGCAGACTATATCTTTTCCCTCCACCGACTGGCGGATTGGGAATCGGCATCTTATGGAAGCTGAAAAGCCCTCCATCCGTCCTCCACTCATGAAGAGCTCGGGAACAAGTCGTTACGGGGTCAAACCCAACAATGAATACAATTCTTTTTTTGTTTTCTTACGTTTTGAAACGTAGTTATGCTCCTGAATTTTCAAGATATAACCGACCAATTGCTTGAGCGATTTTGTATCTTGAGTTTTGGTTAAAATATCTGTGGCGTGATACATGGCTTTAGCCTGTTCATTTTTAAATTTGATGAACGGCATCAGCTTCTTCAGAATATCCCGAACCTGTTTGAATCCGTTGATTCGCAGTTCGGACATTCCATCATTACGCTTCGATAGATAACCAATCCCGAGCACTTTGCGTATCCAGGACAACGGCAACTCATGACGACTGTCTTGATAAAAACAGATCGTGGCCATGAACCGCCATTTCTTTTTTCCGTCGCGACGTTTTTTCAATTGGAGCATTAAGCTCCCGTCGCCATCGAGAAATCCTGCGATATACGCTAAATCATTGTCAGATCGACTTCCCACGGTATTGTCTTAGATTATTTTCTGGTCCTCAAGTAAATTGTACTCGAATTGCTGGACCACAGCAACTAAAGTTATCAACGAACCCGAATACCTAAGATTCCACCGTTATTAGCCGAATTGTCATCACGAATTACTTCGTGAAGTAGCAATTACTTTACTAGGGACAACCCTCCTCAAACTTCAACGCCCGCACCAGATATGGACCAACCTGTCTCACGCATATGATTCAACTATTACTAGTTGTATGGACTGTAACTTCATCCGCTTGGGATGGTTAACATTCAGTCTCTACGGGTGTTTAGTAGTTTCGAAAAGGACTCGGCTGTACCAACCAGAGTTGGATTACAGCCGAGGGAAGGCTGAGGTGTCTAATCTCAGAGCAAAGCGTTATCATCGCATTTCACCGCTCCAACGCCCCACTGCTCCTTCCTTTTCGAAACTACCAAACTTCCCTCGGTATGGTCCTAATAATACAGGTCTGTCTTTCCCGATTTTCGTCGAGATCTCGCAACAGCGAGAACTAGGATTCCACCGAAATAAGTTAACTATGTATCTACATATTGCTATGCAGTACCGCCGTGTAATTGATGTCTTCTGCCTCGGGATTCAAACGGTTCAAAAACCGAATAATCCATTTTATCTCGCCGTAGCTCGTCAGAGCGCAGGCGGATTCTGTTTCAATTCCGTTGCTGAACGGTTTGAACCCAGCTCGCGTACCCTTTTAATTGGCGAACAGCCAAACCCTTGGGGCCTTCTTCAGTCCCAGGATAGGGCGAGCCGACATCGAGGTGCCGAACACTGCCGTCGCTGTGAACGCTCGGGCAGTACTAGCCTGTTATCCCCGGAGTAGCTTTTATTTGTTGATCTTCGCCCCTCCTACGAGGTAGCGTCGGTTCACTAAGTTCTGCTTTCGCATCTGCGCGACACATCCGTCTTGCAGTTAAGCTGGCTTTTGCCTTTACGCTATCGTTCCGATGTCCATCCGGAACTAGCCAACCTTGATAAACGCCTCCATTACTCTTTAGGCAATTATGTTTCCTAACTTTCCAAGTTTATACAGCATTGATGACAATATATGTGGCCGAATAATATCTACAAATTTAGCTACCGTATTACTCGTTGTTATTAGCTGATAGATCTCAATACTTTTTCTGCTTTGCTTTCGCAGTTTCATTTCTATTCCATATTTATCCTTAAAGATAATAACTAATCTTTTAAGATCAGGGACAGAAAAACTTTGCGTATTGATTATCAACGCTCGATGACGATTTGATTTTATTGAACCGTCATCCATATACCAGACTGCCATTGCTGTCGGTGAAAGCCATTTATGAATCGCTTTGGGAAGAACTTTTTTCTTGTTTTGATAGAACTGCTGGGCATAGAAGCGAAATGCTCCGTGGCTCAACGTTGAGAACACACATTTGTTATATGGCACTCCCAAAACTACCTGTGTTCTTTCTCGAGGTGGCGTTGTAACCCACTCTCTGAAAATTTGATACAACCAATCTACATATTCTTTCTGTAGAGATGAGTGTTCAATCTTCAGACGATAGGTTCGCCCACCGTTTTGCGTTTCTAAATGACCGTCTCCCAAGAGAACTCCGATAAGCACTTCTTTTTGAAGATCGCTTAATTTCAAAGTTTTCTTATAACTTTCAATGATATTTGATCTCATTGTTGTTTAGGTGACTCATGTGAGTCCTTATGGTCGCCCATAAGTTCAGACTATATCATTCTCCTTATTTCATTAAGGAGACTCAGCGTATAGTCGTTGAGGGGTCAATTACGACTTCCCTGCTGGTTGACTGCGTTTAAAGATTTTTACCCTTTCGACAAAGGTACTTTAAACTCTGCATCCATTAAAGGAACAGTTGTTCCAGCATACAGCTGAATTTGCGTCCCGCATTGCTGCGGGACCGCCCCACGCGGTAAGTAATAAACCGCCTTAAGGCAAGTGCCCCACTTAAACTGCCCGCCAGGCACTGTCTCGATAACACCCTAAAAAGGTGTAACAACAAAAAACTAAAATCTCTCCTCTTCCAGGAGCTCACTTTAGCTTTTGGTTGCGCCCTTTTGGGGTGCTACCGGTTAGAGCTACAAATCGTTAAAATGGGTGTTTCATTGTCGGATCCATCGTGCCCGAGAGCACAACTTCAAATCCTGCCCACTACGCTACGTATAACAACTCGTAGACCAATACCAAGCTGCAGTGAAGCTTCCGGGGTCTTTCCGTCTAGGTGCGGGTAGTCGGCATCTTTACCGACATTGCATTTTCACCGAGCTATTGGCTGAGACAGTCCCCCAGTCGTTCCGCTATTCATGCGCGTGGGAACTTACCCCACAAGGTACTTCGCTACTTTTAGACAGTTCGTTCTTTTTATTACCTCGCCAAAATTTTACAAAGTAAAACTTAGGCGGGAGCCTCATGGTCGCCCATGAGATCGGACTATATCTTTACCGATATTTCTATCGGCGTCTGACGTATAGTCTCTGAGGATTCTTGAGATTTACGATAATCAAGAACAGAATATTTTCGTGTTCTGCCCTTGCCTTCATTGATTGTCTCGCGAAGTTTGATAACTTCTTCGAGGCCGTCTTTCGTGAAATGCCCGTCTTTCCCGATAATTTCTACAATCTGTTTAAAGATAGTGAAATTCTTTTTCTTTAATCTGGAGAGAAACGGATATCGCTCGAAGAATGGAATGACTATTTCTTTCAACGATTTGAAATCATTGACCGAATAGTTCCAAACTCCGTCTTTTCTTTGTTCAAGTCGTCCGACTCCGAAGTAGTTTTGTATCAGTTTTAGGACTGTTGGATCTTTTTGAGCCACATTGAAGGTCAAATAAATCTTCCAGCCAAACCGATACTCTTTTCTTGGAATCAGGGCAACATTGAAACTTCCCTCGCCATCCACAAACCCACTAAAATAGTGAGCTGTTGAGGCGGGGATTTTCTCAAGTCTTTCCTGCTGATTGTCTGCACGAGAAGCATTTTTACGCATAGTATAATTATACTATTTTGTAGCCCTCGATACTACAGAGTTTCCAGCAAATAGTCAGATTTTATAACTACAACTGATTTATAGTTACTGCCGTCGTTCACCGGCGCTTCGGGCGTTGGCAGTGCACCTTGCGGCACACCACCTCCACCGTTAACGTTCCGGCACCGGACAAGCGTCACCCCGTATACATCGCCTTGCGGCTTAGCACGGAGTTGTGTTTTTGATAAACAGTCGCCAGGGGTTCTTTCGCTGCGGCCTCTCTTGCGAGAGGCAGGCCTTATACCGAAGGTACGGCCGCTTTTTTGCCGAGTTCCTTAGCCAATAATCACTCGTTCGCCTTAGTACACTGATACTAGTCCACCTGTGTCGGTTTTGCGGTACGTTTCCAGTGCTGATAATCTTAGAAGTTTTTCTTGGAAGCGTGCTCGGTTGAATTTCGTCTTGCGACAATTTGTACGACGCTTGGATCTGCCTTGCGGCCGGGCGTGGATTTTCCTGCGCCCCATCCTCACGCTATACCCGTTAAATCCGATGATACGGTCAACCTACAACTCTCCGTCACTCCTTCGATCAACACTGGAGGGCCAGAATATTAACTGGCTGTCCATTATGATCGGTGGCCCGAAAGCCACCTTACACTTAGGCACGCCTAACCCTCCGATGATTGTCATCGCGGAGGAAACCTTGGACTTACGGCGGTAATGGTTTTCACATCACATGCGGTTACTCATCCCAACATTCTCCCTTCTCAACGCTCCAGCATACCTCGCGGTACACCTTCACAGCAGTTGAGAATGCTCCCCTACCGCTCGGTGATTTCGAAAAGGATCGGAACCGTCTCGCTAGAAGCGGACGGTTCCGAAAAGGTTGGAGAGGACGCTGGGACTCGAACCCAGAACCAGCGGATTAAGAATCCGCCGCTCTGCCTGTTGAGCTACGTCCCCACACAACTTTCTTTTTCGAAACCACCGAACCCACAATTTCGGTACTATGCTTAGCCCCTCTACATTTTCGGCGCACGCTGCCTCTCCCGATAAATCGGGAATCGAGTAGTGAGCTATTACGCACTCTTTAAAGGATGGCTGCTTCTGAGCCAACCTCCTACCTGTCTAAGGCAACGAACTTCCTTCTCACTTAGCATAGATTTTGGGACCTTAATTTGTGATCTGGGCTGTTTCCCTTGCGTACACGAAGCTTCGCCCTCGCATACTCACTGGCATAGATTTCATGAAGGTATTCGGAGTTTGTTTGGTAGGCCTACCGGTGAAGGCGCGGCTAACCAATCAGTGCTCTACCCCCTTCATTACTCCATACCGCTGTCCCTAAAGACATTTCGGGGAGAACCAGCTATTACCAAGCTCGATAAGCTTTTCACTTCTAACCACAAGTCATCCGATGACATTGAGCGGTCAAACAGTTCGGGCCTCCACTTGTCTTTCGACAAGCTTCACCCTGCTCATGGTTAGCTCGCCTGGCTTCGGGTCTTACCTAAACCGCATAAAGAATTTTCACACGATGGCCGTAAAGCCACTGTGTGAAAGTTCTTAAACGCGCTATTAACACTCGGTTTCCCTGTCCATACGTCCCAGTGGAACTTATAGTGCGGTGTAAGTAAACTCGTCGGGTCATTCTTCAATAGGCACACCGTCACCAGACGTCTTGCGACGGCCGGCTCCGGCTCTTTGTAGGCACACGGTTTCAGTTTCTATTTCACTCCCCTCGCCGGGGTTCTTTTCGCCTTTCCCTCACGGTACTGGTTCACTATCGATCACAAATAGTAT
>CAILAO010000868.1 GCA_903832105.1 uncultured Pseudomonadota bacterium
GGAAAGTTCATTTTCATTGTTGATTTCCTGGATTACTCTTCTTACCTTGCCGCTGGCAATATGCTTTAAGTTCCATGTAACCAAAAAATCAATCCCGTTTATTGTAGCAATTGCCAAATGATATGCATCCAACATCGCCTTTTTTGGTAGATCCAGTTTTTGAAAATATAGTTTGGCAAGCCGAGCAGCTTCCTGGTCTATTTTTAAGATGGCAAAATTTGTCACCGCGTCAAGTCTTCGTTTGATGGCATCAGTGTCACCAACTGATATTTCTTGCATCACAACTTCAGAAATAAATGGTTCGAATTGCGGAAGCCCTTTTTCCCACCAATCAGTGGTCATTTGCTGGTTAGCTGCAATGATCAAATCGCGACTTGGGCGAGAAGTATAATAGCTCACAACGCTTGATTCAATGTATACTGTTTCTTTCATAAAAGTTTATCCATTCTAACTCACTTGGTCCACTTGACCGCCAACAGCTAACCAGCCCTTATACCACGATTTTTATCTTTAAGCAGTTCATTGCTAAAAATGTCAAAGTTGTCTGTGATTTGTCTGTGAACCAAGGGCCAATCGTAGAACCGAGCGGGACGGAGAAGGATCGGGCATGAAGTTTATGAACTACTAAATTCAATCTTCTCAAAAACTTGGGGAAACTGTGAGTTGGGCCCAGTCGCCCCGATTAAATTTCCTAAATCTCTCAAAAAAACAAGACGAAAAGTGGAGCGGCGTTACGCGCAAGGGTCTTCCAAAGAGGAGATATGGCCCTACATCAGAAGGTGGAAAGGGGCGTTCACATTTAGCCCTGGAACAAACATTGTTCCATCTTCGTCATTGTTTCTCGCAGGCAAGATATTGGATGTACGGAGCGTTAGTGCCTGTGACTGAGCCTGCGTTTTGGATTGAGATGCCAGTGGTGGATGAGTAGACATAACCCGAGATCCATGCAGGCGTCGATGTCCAGTTCAAACCAGGTGCCGTTATGCCACCGCCATCTATTCGACTATACAAATCATGACTATGACCGGGATCGCTCACGCCATGTGAATGCTGGCCAACCTCTCTGTTCTCTGTGGGAGAAGTAAAAGCGGTGCCAACAGTTGAACCGCTAGATCCAGCAGCCAATTTAGCCACCATGTACCTACCACCCATTGTCGTCGTTTTGTCCGTCCACCCAGTTGGACAAGAGGCGAGGTTGAAAAAAGCGATAGTGCCGGTCGGTATTGATGCACTAGCAATTTCTTTCATGGAATTCCAGGCAGACCCATCGCAATATTCCATTTTTTTTGATGTTGCGTTGTATCGCAGTTGCCCCTCAATGGACCCATCACAATCAGCTGCAGTCCCAGTCCCAGGCTTGATATATCCATTTGACGCCAACGTTGTTAATCCTGAAATTGATCCACCCGTAATACTCACAAAATTCGCAGCCTGCGTCGCCATTGTCCCAAGGCCGTGAGAAGCGATGCTTGTGACAGACCCGGAGAGTTTTGATGTTGCAATCGCGGCCGAATCATTCACATCGTCATTCATA
This sequence comes from uncultured Pseudomonadota bacterium, assembly GCA_903832105.1. Lineage (GTDB taxonomy): Bacteria > Bdellovibrionota_B > Oligoflexia > Oligoflexales > CAILAO01 > CAILAO01. The sequence goes on from CAILAO010000868.1 coordinate 1,535, forward strand.
ATAGCACCATCTGTAATCTTCGCTGAATCCACGGCTGGGATTCTGGCTGCGTCAAAAGTTCCTGTTGTGATTTTAGACGTATCTAACGCCGGCACATCACTGGCCGCAATCGTACCGTTTGAAGCCGCAGTTAAACGCCCTTGGGCATCCACGGTAATATTTGCTTTTGTATAGCTTCCTGGCGATACGGCAGTGTTTGCAAGAGAAATCGTGCCAGTTCCCGTAATCGTACCGCCTGTGAGACCAGTTCCTGAAGCTACACTTGTCACCGTCCCGCCCCCAAAGGTTCCTGCTGACACAGGAAGCCATTTTTCTCCATCCCAAGACAAAACGTCATTTGGTGTTGGCGTACTGGCAGAAACAGCACGGCCTTGGAGTTTATCAACGTTAACAATAGAAAGTTTGCCATTTGCATTATAACCAACCGAAGTCCCATCCACAGGAACTCGAAGAGCATAAGGAACCGCTGAAAACTTTTGGCGCGGGTATGTCGTTGGTACGCCGTTCTTGGTAGCTGTAATTTCAACGTAGGCAGGGCTGGTGCTGTTCACTGGGAAAATAAGATTAATGTCTGCAATGGA
>CAILAO010000869.1 GCA_903832105.1 uncultured Pseudomonadota bacterium
ACCGGGATTTACAAAACGAACCCTGTAGTCCATAACCAGTATCATCCCCCATGAGTATAATTTCTAAAATAGGTCACTCATTCCTACCACTTGAAAACACGCGAAGTAAACATTTATTTGACTTTCGTGATTTAGAGACGTTAGATAAGAGCTTTAAAGGGAACGGGCATGTGTACTTGTGAATCAAAAGACGCATATGGCACCAAAAATATCAGCTGTTTTTATGACCTTCGAGGGCTACATGCGCTTGGATCAAACCTGAACACATTTGGAAGTTATAGCTATGAAGAATTTTTAAGATCCCCTTACCAATATGCCGAGGAGTTTTTTGAAGGCTGTTCTAGAATTAAAGATCCAAGATTCTTGGATCTTTGTTGTGGCACTGGCATCCACTCGATTTTTCCCGCTAAGTTGGGATACCAAGTTGTCGGCATTGACTGCTCTCCTAAATCTATCGACGCCGCCAATCTCTTGGCGGGCGTTAACGCTGTAGCTGCTAACACTTCGTTCCTTTGCGGCGAGATACCCGAATCGCTCAATGGACAAAGACTCTTTGATATCGTTTTTCTTTCCGGTAGCCTTTACTACTTCGATCTCCCCTCAATCGTCCCAATAATCAAAAGCCATCTAAAACCATCCGGTTACATTGTTTGCGTAGAAACATACGGTGGCAATCCATTTCTTAGTGTCATGCGTCGGCTTAAAAACATGCGGCGTCATCATAGAGACGATCGCACTCTTGATTCTCTGCTCCGCAAACGCGATCTAAACCTTTTACAAGGTTACTTTGATTCAAGCAAGATCAGATATTTTGATACGACCACACTCATTTTTGGACAACTGTTAAAATGGCTGCATTTACCGTTAACAAAAAAGATATTCTCTTTTTTACAGCGTTTAGATTACATTATCTTAAATATTCTAAGACTCCGATTTTTTGCTTTTAAATTCGTTTTTATCGGACAAAAAGAGGTTTAGTAAATTATGCGTCAAACTTTCGATACGCAGCTTCTTTCTAAAGACATTAGAAGACACGCGGTGATGATGACACATCGCGGCAAAAGCTCTCATGTCGGATCAGTCTTATCGATTGCGGATATTTTGGCCGTTTTATACGGGAAATTTCTTAATATCTATCCGGCTCAACCCCAAAATCCATCGCGAGATCGTTTCATCTTAAGTAAGGGTCATGCTGGCGCTGGAGTTTACGCCGCATTGGCTGAAGTCGGCTTTTTCTCCTCCGATCTTTTGTCATCTCATTATCAAAATGGATCTATTCTGAGCGGTCACGTTTCACACAAGGGCGTTCCAGGAGTCGAACTTTCAACGGGGTCTTTAGGCCACGGACTTTCCGTCGGCGTAGGAATGGCCTACGCCGCCAAGCTTGATCAAAAATCTCATCGAGTCGTCGTGCTTTTAAGCGACGGAGAGTGTGATGAAGGGTCTAACTGGGAGGCAATTTTACTAGCAGCTCATCTTAAACTCGATAATCTCATTGCTATCATTGATTTTAATAAAATCCAAAGTCTTGCGCCGGTGAGTGAAACCGTATCTTTGGAACCATTTTGTGACAAGTGGAATGCTTTTGGATGGACTGTTCGTGAAGTTGATGGACATCATCACGAGTCGTTACTTAATGGTTTAAACGATCAAAGCGACTTCAGGGGGAAGCCCTATTGCTTGATCGCTCACACGACAAAGGGAAAAGGAGTTTCTTTTATGGAAAATTCCGTACTATGGCATTATAGGAGTCCTCAAGGCGAAGAACTTGAGCAAGCCCTCGCAGAGATTGAGAGGATTTGATGAGAGACACGTTTATCAAAACATTAACTGAGTGTGTTGAAACGCAGAAAAATATCTTCCTGATCACTGGCGATTTGGGATTTGGAGTTTTAACTGAGTTTGCGAAAAATTATCCTAAAAACTTCCTTAATGCAGGTGTTGCCGAGCAAAATATGACCGGAGTCGCGGCCGGGATGGCCATGGAGGGACGTATTCTGTTCACCTATTCCATAGGGAATTTTTCAACTTTAAGATGCCTTGAGCAAATAAGAAATGATGTTTGTTATCACGATGCTAACGTTAAGATTGTTTCGGTCGGAGGAGGATTTAGCTACGGGGCCCTTGGATTTTCACACCATGCTACTGAAGACGTTGCTATTCTACGTTCAATTCCGGGATTAACCGTCGTCGTACCAGGAACCAAGTGGGAAGTTGAGCAGGCAACTAAAGCGATCATCCAATATCATGGTCCATGCTACTTGAGACTTGATAAGTCGTCCGCTGAAGACTCCGGTACGAAAATTTTTCAGCTAGGGAAAGCCAGGATTTTTAGGGAAGGAACCGATGTGACGCTCGTTACTATGGGGGGAATTCTTTCTGAGGTCCAAAAGGCCGCAGAGCGTGTTAAGGAATCTCATGGAATTTCATGTGCTATTATTAACGCACATACGATCAAACCTTTCGATCCCGCTTTAATCGTAAATCAAGCTAGATCTTCCACGCGCGTTATAACTATCGAAGAACACGTCATAGACGGGGGACTAGGCAGTCTTGTTGCAGAATCCTTGGCAGATGCCAACGTACAACTATCGCATTTTAAACGCCTTGGACTGACCAATTGTTTTCCAACAGTTGTTGGAGACCAGCAATACCTCAGAAGCATTTATAAGATGGACGTCAATGAGATCACATCCTCTATCTTGAGAGCTATGAACAAATAAAACTACACGGAACAGGGTCTATGTCAAAGCGAATATTCGACATCTCGATAGCCATGATTGGATTGTTGATCTTTTCACCTTTGATGGCTTTTGTTTCAATAGTAATCTTTTTTCAAGATTTTCATTCGCCATTTTATATCGGCCAAAGAATTGGGCGTGGCGGAAAAACATTTCGTATGATCAAATTTCGCTCGATGATTATCTATGCTGATAAATCTGGAGTTGATTCTACTTCAAGTCGTGATTCTCGCATCACTGGGGTGGGACAATGGATCCGTCGATATAAAATCGATGAATTGCCACAGCTTTTTAATGTTTTAAAAGGCGACATGAGTTTTGTTGGTCCCAGACCAAACGTTAAGAGGGACGTGGATCTTTACACGCCGATCGAAAGAAAGCTTCTTGCCACTAGACCGGGGATTACGGATTTTTCATCAATTGTATTTTCTGATGAAGGAGAAATCTTGAAAGACAGTCAAGATCCTGATTTGGATTATAATCAACTCATTCGTCCCTGGAAAAGCCGCCTAGGCATTTTTTATGTCGAAAACAGGTCACTTTTGATCGACATTTCTCTTATTATCATCACGGTTGTTGCTATTATCTCTAAACGTCGAGCGACTCTTCTTGTCTCAAACATTCTCAGAAAACATCAAGCCGAAAGTGATCTGGTGGATATTTCATTGAGAAATGCACCTCTTTGTCCCCAGCCTCCTCCTGGTTCAACCGAGATTGTGTCCTCGCGCTTAAGCCTTTAAACTAATTTTTTCTTAAATTGGCATTGCTTATACGTAAAATAATTCGATCAGCTTCGTCTTTTAAAGCCTTGAACTCCTCATCGTTACTATTTACAATGACTGATTCTTCTGAGTCTGGATTCTTCGAAAGATCAAATAATAAAGCATCAGAAAATGACTTATTTTCATATACCCTCGTCAACTTTTTATCTCCACGAATAACGCTAAAATTTTTAAGTCCTTCTTTTTCTCTGAAGTCGAATATATGAATCATCCGAGATTTGTTATCTTCTCTCGTAAACGGCAAAGAGCTTGAGGCACCCATAAGAGGCTTTAAAGATGATCCTTCCATCCATTCTGGCGGTGATAGCCCTATAAGATCCAAAACTGTGGGTGCAACATCCAAAAGCCAAGTCCTTTGAGTGATCGTACGACCATTTTTTAACCAGGGAATACGCATGATTAGTGCGACGGGATGACCAGTTGTAGACCAATTATATTCATGATCAGTTGATATGATTAAAATAGTCGAAGACATCGCATTATAACGATCAATGATAGAATCAACTTCTGAAATTTCCTGGTCGAGCTGAAGCAATGAGTCGTCATAGAGATCCGTTAAGTCAGAAGATGAAAGTCTCCGACCATCGCAATCTTTGAACTGCGAACGATTTTCAGGACAGCTATCATCGAGACGTACAGAAAAACGTTTTATTAGAGCCTTCATAATTGGTTGGTGTGTTATTACCGAGTGAAAATGGATAAAAAACGGTTTTTTTTTCGCAGTATACGCTGACTCAAGTCTCTTTTTAAATTCCCCAAAGTTTGTGTTTGGAAAAGAAACAAGCCACATTTTTGAGGTGTCACTAAAATTTGCCGAAGCTCCAAAACAAAAAAGAGTACGTTCCAAATATCTTGATAAAAACTGATACAAAAACATGCTTTCGATAGGGAAAATATATCGAAGTTGATTGAACCATCCGTTTGACAGGTGAGTCGCTTCGGACGAATTTATTTCAGAAAAACCATCTAACAAGTTCATATTATACGGAACGGTGTAAGGCTCCGAGCTGAAATTAATTGTTTCGTAACCAAAATCCTTCAAAATTCCTGGTAGATGTTGAAACATGTTAACACCACGCAACACATCGGGATAACTGAACAAATGCGTTGTGGCGGGAGATTTACCGGTCATAATTGCAGCAAATCCACTTGCGGAGTCATTAGAGATTGCGGATGTATTTGCAAATATTAAAAACTCATCTTTTTTTGATAGAAGATAAGGGGTTGTATTGCGAAAATACTTGGTTAAAGGGGAATGAGTAAGTTCAAACATATCATAGGTCAAAAAAACGATATTTGGCGGAGTAGTCGGACGACTTGATTGCGATAAAGGAACTATGCTATTTTTGCCCTTATCGATCTTTAAACATGCAAAAGTAATACTGCTAGCCACAGCAACATTAATTAAAAATAGTACGCTCAAGGCAGCTTTTTTGTAACAAATCGAGATTTTCGTAAAAAAATTAAAGTTCACACAAAGGAGCGATACTCCCAAAAATCCAAAAAGAACGAACATCGACGCATTTACCCACGTTGCTCTAGAAATCATGCTGCTTAAATGCGCGGAATAAAGCCATCGATCTACGTAAAAATAGTTGACTATTCCAAAAACGGCCGCCATTACCAAAAGATGTGTCGCTACAAAAAAAAGATATAGTTTTAGGCAGTTTGACCGTCTCAGAAAAAAAAACAGCAGGTGCATCACCGCAAGAACCATAGCACCAGGAAACGCTAGAAGACTAAACATGCTAAAAAATAAGTTTACGAGTTCTTTTGTTCCCAGTGTCTGTAAAAAAGACAGTTTAGAATAGTAAAATAAAAACTCGATTGACAGGATGAATAAGACAAGCAAGTCGAAAATGGCATATGAAACTATTAAAAGGTGTGCGAATGAAAGACCCAACAGTCTTTTTTTAAGAGTTCTATAGCTTGCTCTAATACTCAGATTTTGCATAAGAAGAGCTTCCTGCCCTCAGAGAGAGATCCAACAAACTCGACAGAAGAATATTCGCTATTGAGACACTGCACAAAATTTGATTCTTGATACCAATCATCATTAAAGTGAAGGCGCCGCCGCAATCTTTGGGCCATAGGATCGAACTTATCTATGAATTCAATAAGGGCAAACTTTTTTTGAAACGATTTAATCGTTTTTATGATCCGTGGAAAAGTCTGTCCTCCAGTAAATGCCAAATGATGGATAAGGGCCAAAGCCAAAACTAAATCGGTTTTGAATCTTTCTGAAGCCGACGAAAACTGACGCTCACACCAACCGAATGAGGGGGTCGGATTCAAAACATTCATGTAAAGAGGTTGAATTGAAAGGGATCTTCTCTTAGCTTCAAGATATAGTCGTGAAACGCAAGATTCATCGAGTTCCAAAGCTACGACACGGCAGCCCAGTTCAGCACCCATGATAGAGAATTCACCAGTATTACAACCTAAATCAGTCATCGTGGTTGGCTTAGTGTCCGACAGCACTCGTGCAAAAAACTCCTTTTTCCTCTTGAGAGCAAGTTCGTTAGTTTCAGCATAGTAGTTTGTCCAATGAGATGAATCAGATTCAAGTCGAATTTTCTGAATGTCTTTTAAAAGCGAGTTGAAGAAGCTTTTTCTCGAAGAGGCTCTAATAGAAACGGACAGTTTTTTAGAAGTTTCACGAAGACGGTTTTCGGCCGACTCCGAAAGGAATAATTTCGATAGAATGTAAGGCAGAGTAACTCTGGTAAAGTATCCTGGGGATTTTAGCTTGCTAAAAAACGGCAAAATCGAAACTACGTCTTTTAGGGATATCCCGTTCAGATAATCAAAAAGAATGCTCCTTGCAATCTTAGAACGATCACTCGAAAACAAGAGTAATGGATTATAAAAAAAAGAACAGAACTGCTGATAAGGGATCCATAAAAAAGCCGGATCAATGGATCTGATAGATGTAACATCCACAAAGATCGGCTTTGTGCCGTCAAAAAGGATATTCCAAGGGTAGGCATCTTGTAAGGTAAGTTGATGTTCAAGCAGCGAGTGACAGATTTCCAAAGTCAAAATAGCGGCATCTCGTAACATTTCAGGAGGCCACTCAAAACAATACGAAACGAATTCGATCTTACGATGCTTCATCACGAGATCGAAAGAATCTAGCTTCAGATCGACAAGAGTCGTGTCGATGATAGATTCGTCAGCCGTGAGCTTCTTAAAACAGGAACTGCTGATAAGTTTTTCATAAAAGCCTGCACTACCGGAATAAACTCCGCGATAAATTTCTTTATTCCATACAAACAGCCTCGCATGAGGATCCTGAAATGACGAGGGATGATACGACACATCTTGACTTGGGATCACGGAAGAAAAGTGGTTCATGGTAAAAAGGTGTCCGAAAACTATTTGACTCTAGAAAAAAAACCTTATTGCTGGTTCTTATCAGGTCCTGGTGAAGATGCCGCCCTTGATCGACGAAATCGGTTAAAAATTCGATAAAAAAGAAATTTGAGACCAGCAAACCAAGACAGGACAATCGCTATAGCTATATAAACAAGCTGATATAACTGACCGGCAACTCCTGGATCAATATAAGAGAAGGCATCAGTCGCCATAAACGAGAAGCAAAAAAAACCAGCTAATACACTGTAAAGACTCATAATATCCTCCGTAGCATGCAGGACCACATGCTAATACGATTAGGAATAAAATGGAAGGGTTATGTTAAAAGTAATGTGCTCCTAATAGGTTAACCAAAACTGCACCTTTCTAGTTTACGCGAGAGTCGTAACCACACAAACCCTCTATTGCCACCTCCAGATCAGAAGAAGAAAGATTACAGAAAGAAAGACGGATAAAATCTTTCTGTGCATTTCCAAAAACTTCTCCAGGTAGCCCAAAGATTCCCGTATTTTCGAGCAGTTCAAGTGCGGCTTCTTCGGATGACAACTTACTAAAAGGGTGCTTCAGGTATCCAAAAAAGGCACCGCAGCTTGCTAATGAAAAGCGTTTGAGCTTTTTACATCCATCCTGCATGATCCTCGTCAACTGATCGATCTCTGCTACTTTCTTTTTAACATCATCGCTGCAGCATTGTAGCCCATGATAAGCCGCCCGCTGCCCAATATGAGAGGCGCAAATCACCATCGTATCCTGAATCTTCTGGGCCTGCTTGAGCTGAGGTACACCTGAAATCAAATATCCAACTCGATAACCAGTCAGGCTATGGCTTTTTGAAAAAGACCCTACAATTGATAGTCCTTGGCCAATGTATTTACCAATTTCGTTAACGTTCAAATGATTGGGGTCGAAACAAAGATAGGTCTCATCGAGAAATACTTCAACGTGATGGGAAGAGCACCACCTAACTATAGATAAAACATCTTGAGCAGGGTACTTGGCACCAGTCGGATTGTTGGGCGTGATAAGGATGATCGCCTTTGCACGGGTTTTTTCGAGACTTCCGATCACTGCTTCTGGTACGGGCAGAAATCCCTTGCAAGCTTGTAAAACGTGATACTGAGCCCTTAGACCCAACATTGCTCCGGCCATGTCATAATTAAAATAATGGGGTTCTAAAAGCAAAATTGAATCGCCAATATTTAACATGGTCGTTAACGCCGTATACATGGCGTGATTAGCGCCTGCGGTAATCATAATCTCATCCGTTGAAAAATGCTTCCCCAGCGGATGGAACGCGCAAATTGCGTTTCTCAAATCATGATTTCCTAAAATATCCGTATAAAAGCTCACTGCGCTGCTAGTCGCAACCTCTGATGAAACAAGCTCTCTTATCTTCGGGAATGTTGGTGAGTTTGGGACGGCCTGGCTCATATCGAAAACTCTGTCTAATTTTTTAAGAATCAAAGTGGCTTTTTCTTTGAACTTTGGAATTGGCGGATCTATGACGCCTTTGGTTACCAGAGTATTCATGGCTCGATATATCACGTCCTTATTCAAATAAGCTCATCAAGCGCAATGCGACTCTTTATTGCACTATCAGAGAGTGCTGTTCCAATTGGTGAAATGACGGCCTTAAGAAGCCTTATGCTCAACTCTTCTTGGCCAAGAGAAGCCTGTTTCAAAATTTCATTAATCGTGCGAAGCACCATTGCTTCATCAAACCTCTGTGGAATAGCGACGTATATTTCGTCGTGAAGGATGTGCTTTTCTGTATCTTTGATAATAAGTTCTTCGTAGAGCTTTTCTCCTGGCCTTAGCCCTGTAAATACAATCTCAATATCGCGACCGGGCTCTTTTCCTGCAAGTCTTATGATCTGCTGAGCCATGTCGTATATTTTGACTGGCTCTCCCATGTTGAGGACGAAGGTTTCCCCGCCTTTAGACATCGCTGTTGATTGAAGTACAAGTCCTACAGCTTCACTGGTTAGCATAAAATAGCGTGTAATCTCAGGATGCGTAACTGTCACGGGACCGCCGGATTGAATTTGGTCCAAAAACCTTGGCACGACGCTCCCGGAACTCCCCAGCACATTACCGAATCGTACTGCCGAGAAACTGCAGCTTCCGGTATGAAGCGAGTGCATAGACTGAATGAGAAGTTCGCACGCTCTCTTGGTCATGCCCATAATGCTGGTCGGATTGACCGCTTTATCTGTGCTGATGAGTAAAAATTTTCTTACACCAAACGTCACAGATGCCTCTGCGACATTCTTCGTGCCAGAAATATTATTTATAATTCCTTGGATCGGATTAGATTCGATCACAGGAACATGCTTATAGGCGGCGGCATGGAAGACCATTGCTGGCAAAAAGCGGCTAAAAACCTTCTGCACTGTAAGTTCGTCTGTGACAGATCCTAAAATCGGAAAAATAGGAATCTCAGCACCGTAGCGATCTTGAAGCTCCATATCGATGTGGTACAAGTTAAATTCAGAAGAGTCTAAAAGCACGAGCTTGTCTGGTTTATGTTGCAATATCTGCCGACAAAGCTCAGATCCTATTGATCCGCCCGCACCAGTTACAAGAATTACTTTTCCTTCCAGCAAAGAATGAATCTTCTCATGATCGATCGACTTCGGCGACCTCCTCAAAAGGTCTTTGATATCGATCGGTCTTGGTTGAAATAAATTTTGTCCTAAAGAGTCTGCTAAAGACGGAAGAATTAATGGCTTGATACCAACCGCCTGGCAACGCGCTACAATCTCACGCACAATACGTCCAGGCGCTGAAGGGATCGCGATGATGACGGTATGGACGGAATGTAGCTGACAAATGTTCTCCAACTCATCACCAGTACCAAGCACTTTCAGACCATGAATAATGCGATGACGTTTATTAATATCATCGTCAATAAAACCCATTGCCTGATACGGAAACTTAGGTGTCATGTCTATATGGCGGGCCAAAAGATCACCGCACTTGCCTGCGCCGTAGATAATGCATACTGGCTTTGAGGTCCTTGATAAATTAGCCTGAAAATCATTCCAAGCTCGCCAGGCAAACCGAGTCACTGCGACCGCAAAGGTTGAGAAAAACCAGAAAATAACCATGATTGATCGCGGCAGCATGGGATCAGGCCGCAGCAGATAGATTCCCATGAGGGAAATAAGCGTACCTAAAAAAGTACACCTCGCTATTAAAACCGCTGAGTGAAGCGTCGCAAATCTCCAAACGGGCTTATACAACCCCCCCACTAAAAAAACGAAAAAATGAATTATGATTATTAACGGGACAGTTCTCAACCCGGTCAGCACAAATTCCTTTGGCCAAAGCGAATCTAAACGGATCCAAAACGACGCCCAATAGGATAACGCCACAAGGAAAAGGTCTAGTGACACAAGAATGCTAAGCCTGAGCCATCTCCAGTAAGGAAGATTATACGGGGGAATCATGCTTAGGAGCGTTTGTTTATAATGTTGATGAGTTTGTCCGATTTTCATACAATCTTTAATAGTTTTAATATGTTGCGCTCTTATCCCTCTTCTGATTATCTATTCCTATAGCAGATAAGGGAGCTTCGCACCACTTTTAAAGATACGAGATCAAACGACAACTACGGCCAAAAAGATGCGTTTTAATCGCAGGATTTGCTACATAAGATAAGAATTTCTCTATTTTATTGAGTGATTACAAAATTGAGGCCAAAATCAGCTATTGAGTGGCAATTATTGACGCCATATTTTTCCTCTTTGGCTCACGGAACTTTAATGTTTTGATGTTTAACAGAAGTCGAAGTTACGCCAGCATGGCGATGGCTTATTTCCTAAAAAAACAAACCACGCAGAGCATTTATTCGCTTTTTATAGGACGGTTACTGAAACCAACTTAGGCATCGCAAACAATCTTCCACTCTGCCGCGAAACCTAATTCATCGACCCATTTCTGCAAGTATTTCATATCAACACTCGTGTGAACTAGAATTCCTTTTATGTCGGAGATATGCTTGCTCGATTGACCTTCCTTGAAATATTTCAATTTCCTTATAATCACATCTTCAGGCGACGCCACAAAAGCGTCGAGGGTCTCGGTGATTGAGACTTTTCTCTTACGGCCAAATTCCGCTACTGCGTGAAGATCGGTCTTTCGCACTATAAAATCAACTTTCAAGCTAGAGATCACTTCAATAAGATTAAACTGTCTTCTATTTATAATTTCCTGACCAATGATCTCGCTCGGCGGTAGATAATAATGAGAGCTTGGAAAAATCTGTGTTAACTTTGGGCCTAAATTTGGGGGAAGTTCAATCACAATGTCTATATCGCGTGTCAGCCTGGGTTCTCCATAAATCATAGAAGCTACCGACCCGACAATCATGTAATCGATCTCGTGTTCTTCGAGAACTTTAATGACACGCTGAAAAAAATCCAATAAAGAAATCATTAAACTACCTGCAGCCAGCTTCAATCAATTTTAAGGTCTCTTGATTCAAGGTTTCTTCGTCTATTGTCGGATTTTTAATTTTGATTTGATGTTTTTTTACTTCGAAAGCGAACTCAAATAAAGCATCCATGATCCTCATGTTTTCTATACTTCTCTTGGACTTCTCCTCAATCTTTTTTAAATCCATTTTTAGATCTCCACCTCGAAACCAGAGTATGCCATGAAATGTTCGGTTTTTCAAATCGGGGGTCAAATCGGGGGTCAAATCGGGGAACGCCTTACCGATTTCTTTGAGCACGAACCTTACTGCGAGAGACGGCATCCTGCTTCGCGCAAGTTAGTTTGAAGACACCGCGCCGAAATGAATCACTATTTTCTTAACGCTTTTGGTTCTTTTGTCGTCATGGTTCCATCAGGAAGCTCGTAGTAGATTTTGCCATTTCT
>CAILAO010000870.1 GCA_903832105.1 uncultured Pseudomonadota bacterium
CGATCTGACCATAGGCCGCAAAAGCGCTGTCGTCGAAACACCGTGGTTCAAGACACACGGTTTTTTGGCATGGATCACATGGCTTGTGATCCACATTTACTACCTCATTGGTTTTAGAAATCGCCTTATAGTTATCATTGAATGGGCTTGGTCTTACTTCGCCTATAGCCGTGGCGCCCGCATTATAGTCGAGCGCGAGTGGAAAACCACCGACGGCAATCCAAGGCGATAAAAAAAGTTGGGATACTTATAATCAGGGGACACCATACTCATTTCCTGTTTCCAGAAGTGAGATACAAAAAAATAGGTATGGCGTCCCCTGATTAAGATTTTTTAAATACCGACATTAATTCCGAAAAGTAGTGCTGTACTCCCATTCTTTTTCTTCTTATAGTCGTCGTTTAGTCCGCTAATATCAATATCTTCGGAGGTATCTGTTTGATTAGCTCCATTGAGTGCGGTTTGAGTCTGCCGAGACATTTTTTTCAATTTAAGATCTTCTGTTAAAATGCTGTATTCAAGCGTGAAACCAATAAGCTTCCAAGGTCGATATTGACAGCCAATACCAATGCCGAAACCAGAAGCGTCATATTCATTTTTAAAAGTTGTGGTTGAAGAGACTGCAAAGTTAGGAATATTTATGGTGCCTTCTGCGGAATACTTTTCGGTATATTTTCCTAGGATATAGCTTGCACGTAGATAAGGCAGCCACGATTTAAGATTTAACCAAGCCATAACTTCAGGACCATAGATGATGCCATCGACTGAGCCCGTGTAGCTCCATGTGACGGGAAGACTTTGGGTATTTGTTGCAACGGCATCTGCAAGGGAGTCCTCGACAATTGGTTTAATATCTAATGCATTCTTTCTAGCAAAAAGACCGAAAGAAAATGGAACTAGGGGAATTGGATCAGCATGGACGGATAAACCATATTCAGTTCCCCCAACTTGTTTCATGGTTTGTTTTCCATTTTTGTCCACATATTCATAGAACGTGGATTTTCCTCCGCCATAAACTTGACCGCCAATTAACGCATAACCGTTGGATGAAGTTAAAATAAATATAATCCCTACCTTCAGACAAATGCTTTTCATTAGAGACACTCCTTTCAGTAGAAAGATTTCATAAGGAATTCGAGGCATATTATTCCTTGCTATATTCTATAAAAGCGGTAAGAAAATGAAAATGGGCAGAATTTTCCTTGGTAATCAATAAGTAATCAAATCAGGGGAAACCCACCGTATTTCGCACAAATACAGTGGTTGTCCCTCTCGTTTCCCTATCAATACTTTCCCAATAAGGCGAGCATCCTAATGGTCGAGAAGGATAATCTCAGACTGTATCGTATTATTGTCGAAGAGTCCCCCCACGGTCTCGGTAGCGCCTTGACCGGCAAATTTCACAGTTCCATGATCGCTCTCTTTCAAGAACGGTTTCGCATGCGAAAAGGCGAACTCAAAGTCAAGAACAGCGATCTCGCGGCCCATGTGCTCTTTCATCTTTGCGAGGGCGTCCTGCGTTCGCTGGATCGTTTCAAGCACGAGGTTGATCCCCGGGATGTCATGGCGGAAATCAAACAGCTCGTTATAAATTACTTGGTAGGTGAGAAAACGAGTGATTGCGTTTAGGTGCTTAATTTAAAGATCGTGCCGAAGGAACTTCAGCCAGAAAACTCAAACGCTCCATGCTCCAAATTCTCTCGTTCACTGCTTTTGGCAAACAAGATATTGGACATAAGGGGCGTTGGTCCCCGTGGTCGAGCCTGCGTTTTGAATAGTAACGCCCGTGGTATTTGCATTCGAATTGCTATAATTTGTTTGGTGCATCCCATTGCCTCCATTGGAATAGTATACCGTCCCGGTAGACATAATCGTGGTATGTACATGTCCGGGGTCATTGATGCCGTGGTTATGCTGCCCGACGGAGCGATCCTCCAGATTGGAAAGGGCTGTTCCATCGGTTCCAGCGAGAGTACCGCTGGCGGGTAAGCCGACAACATAACGACCTCGTGCTGCGGTAACCTCGGTCCAGCCGGTTGGACAGGCGATCATGTTAGCATAAATTATTGCGCCGGACGGAATCGTGCTTGTCGCGCCTCCGGATGTGACCACCCAATTAGCCCCATCACTGACGATGGTCAGAAATTGGTACTGAGCGCTGAGGACCACCGTGGTGACACCATCGCACAAGGCAAAATAATAGTAATATCTCCATGTTAACAATCACAATTGCGAGCCATTAAGATTTTTACTGAGCTTTTGGTTATTTCTCACATTTATTGAACCCGTTGAAATAGTTGATATTAAAATATGACTGTATACCAACACACCGAAAAGAAACGCATTTTTGAATAGTTGGACTTTACGAAACTGAAACCCCTTTGGTTCTTTCTTAAAAAAGGTGACTCTTAAATAGGCACCACGGTATATGTGGCCACGTCTGC
>CAILAO010000871.1 GCA_903832105.1 uncultured Pseudomonadota bacterium
CATTGCGGCGTTTCCGCTTCCGACTTGGACCATTTTCCGTCCTCGAATACACCGGCTTTCAACACCTTAGATAGTCGTCCCTGAAAAAGTCTATTTTTTCTAAAATACATAAGCGGATGTCATTTCAAAGTTAGTTTCGCTTATATTCAGACCGATCAATCCGGTCGAATAATTAAAATATCGCCAAAACAGCCTTTGGAAAAAAGACAAAAAGAAAACTCTGAGGAGCTTTCTCAGGTTAAAACCACAACCGGACAGAATCGCGTTCATGCGATCACCGTCTTTTCCCTGGAGATGATTCCGTTCCAATCGATTATCTGATTTTAGATGACCAAAGATCGGTTCAATGGCACATCGCCGCGCATACCATTTCCAGAGACTGGCCTTCATGCTCTTTTTCTTCTTCCCGGATATGTGAACCTCTGTCTCCGGAACCTCCTTGGCCACGCCACGATAGCCTTTGTCACAGTAAGCATGCAGCGGCTGCCAGCCGGTAATTTGTTTAACTTGCTGGAGAGCATCCTTCAGCGTGTGCCCGTCAAAAGGATTGCCGTGAACCGCATCAATCGCTAATATCCAGTTGTCTTTGGAGCTGCTGACCATCGATACTTTACAACCAAACTCATATTTTTGATGAACTTTACCCTTGGCAATACATTCCACTTCCGGGGCATGAACACTGTAAACTTTATTCTTATCGTTTCTTTTCTGACTGAAGATCTTGCGGGCAGTGTTTAGAGCTTTGACCAAGAGTGCTTCGCGGTTGGAGCACTTACGTTCAATATCCCGAATGACGCAGCCCAGCATGGTCTTTAACTTCTTCGTCGCCTTCTTCGCACGATTGTGTTGGCCTGCACTCGCATAACGTCCCTGTTTGATAAAAACCTTTCTGCCGGTTCGTTCATAATTTTGTCGTAAATCGATGTTCATCACCTTAGCCAATTTGACAAGGGCGCGGCGGGATTTATGGTAAAGTCGTGCGTCGGTGGGGAAGGCAATGGCTTTCTCCTGAACGGTGGTGTCCACATTCACTCTTTCCACATGCTTCTCGGTCAACAGCTTTTCTTCTTTTGCAGCATTGATGGTCGCTGTCAGTAACTCTTCGATCTTCTTCGGTCCCAAACGCTTCCGCCAACGGGTCAGGGATGACGGGTCTATCGGCAGTTCATGCTGGAATTGCCTAAATCCACAAAAGTACTGCCAGTAGGGATTCTCCAAAAAACGGGCAACGACGGATTCATCACTCTCGTTAAAAGCATGCTTCAGATAATGCAGTCCCACAACTAAACGTGTGGGCAGTCCGGGTCTCCCCTGTTTCTGAGTAAACAGTTCACCAAAGGACTTATCAAATCTTTCCCAATCTATTCTATTGGCCATTACATACAAGGGATGTTTTCTATCCAGTATCTGTTCCAAGCTGGATCGGAACAAGTCCCCATGGGATTCTTCAAAACTAATGTCTTTCGGTCGCATAATATTTGCCGGTTTTTAGCTCCCTTTCCTAAAATTTCGGCAATTATAACACATAAATATTCGTTAATCAATTAATAATATCAATATGTTGTGATTATTTCAGGGACGACTAAATAACCCAATACGATGTCCTCAATAGAGTTTGAAAGCCAGACACATTTAGGCCCTCCATTATTATTACATACGCTGACATTATTATCGTGGCAGGGCACACATATAAAATCTTTCCAACTCCATCACATACTATACGGTCCGTGGCATGTTCCATCTTGACACACAATTTTGTAATCCGAACAACCTACTGCATGTGTATAATTTGCATCGCAGAAACCGAAAAGTAGTCC
>CAILAO010000872.1 GCA_903832105.1 uncultured Pseudomonadota bacterium
GGCGATGGGCATGATCAATGGATCTTTTTATCAGCTCTTTATGAAATGTGCGGTTTGGCAACCCGGTCAGACTGTCATAATAATGCAGCAGGTGAATCTTTTCTTCCGCCTTCTTGCTTTCCGTGAGATCCTCGATGATAACCAGACTGTAAAGAACGTTATCTTCTTTCCCATGGATGCCAGAGGTGGTAATATTAGCCCACAGGATTTCGCCATCCTTTCTGACATAACGCTTTTCCAAACGAAATACAGGGATGATGCCTGCGAATAATTGTCCTGAAATTTCTCTGCTCTTCTCTCTGTCTTCTTCAAAGGTGAGATCTATGAGATTTTTACCGGTAAGTTCCTGTTCGCTATACCCCAGCAACCCACAGAACGCTTTATTCGCTATGACAATTGTATCGTCCGAATTTACCAAAGTCATCCCGAAATGTCCTTCTTCAAAGATGCGCCTGAACCGCTCTTCGCTTAGCCGCAAATCTTCCTCCGTTTTTCTGCGACCGGCGATTTCCTGTAAGAGCAGTTCATTGCTGTTGGTTAGTTCTTCAGCGCGTCTGGCCACCACAATCAAAAAGCCGGCCAGTAAACCGGTCAAAAGCAGTCCGGCCAATAATACCCCCCAGGGCTGCCACGTCTTTCCGCTTGCAACGTAATCGGGCGTCGCCACGAACAGAATCTGCCATTCGCGATCCGCGACCTTGAGTGTTCTGGTGATTTTGAGGCTGCCATCCGGCACTGGTTCCTCATTGCGCAATGAGTCTGTCGTTTTCCCTGTGCGCAACGGGTGAACATAAAGAAACCGCTCTTTCCCCTGTGCGGAGTTATCATAGAGATAAACATCGATGCCTTCCGGGTTCAGATACGTCAAGGACCTCTCGACAATATCACCAACCCGAAAGACACCAACTGCAAAGCCCCGGATATTTTCTTTCCGGGATTGAGTCGAATCGGCAGGCATATTCTTCTGATATACCGGGGCAACAACCAAAAAACCGGATTGGCCTTTCTTTTCCTGCACGAGTGTTATCCGGCCGGTGGCCGCTATCCCGCCCGTGTCGTGTGATCGATCCAATGCTTCTTTGCGCAAAGGGTTAGAAGTTAGGTCATACCCTAAAACAAGTTCATTACCCTTATAGGGCTCAACAAAATAAACTGGGAAGTATTCACTCCTCTTGCCGGCCTTTGCTATCTTATTCTGGGCCAACTGTTCGGTAATCTGAAAATCTTTTAAACCATCCCTTTTTGCTGCTTTTTCGTATTCTTCGCGCTGAGAATAAGGTACACGCGGTATCCATTCCAGAGCTTGAATACCGGGATGTTGCAGCAAGAACGATTCTGTAAAGTTGTGGAATTCTGATCTGGTAACTACTTTTGCATGAAGGTAAAAAGCCCTGACGGATGAAAGTACCAAAATATCGGACTCAACTTCTCTTTTCAAAGCGGTATAGCGGTTTTCTGCAGCAATTGAAAAGTCTGATTGCAACTTTTGACGTTCCCAGTTTTGAACCACCGCAAAAGCTATGGCCGTAAGCATTAGGCCGCCAAGGATTATCACCCAGGTGCTGATGCGGAATATATCTTGTCTGTTTTTAAAAGAAAACATCGCTTTTCTGCCCCTTTAAGATTTATCCGCCAGCAATTGTTTGAAGGTATCGTAGATCTTCTCGATTTCCGTCACCTTGTCGAAGAAGTAATCGGCGCCCAGGGCCTGACACTTTTCCCGATACTGCGGATAGGGATAGTTCGTGAGCATGATGACGATGGGCGGCGGGATTTCTTTTTTGATCCGTTTTAAAACATCCATTCCGTTGCCGCCGTCATTCAGGCGGATGTCCAGGATCGCCACATCGGGTTTCAGTTTCACGATGGATTCAATCGCATCGTGTGCATTACGTGCCTGCCCGGCGATTTCGACGCCGTCGATGCCGGAAATCATGGCCGCCAGTTTTTCGAGCACAATGGCCGAATCATCGACGAGAAATACCTTCATGGGTTCATTCCTTTAACTGATGACTCTTTTTCCGCCGCCTGCCGCGGGAAAACTTGTTCGGTTACGTGATGGTCGTACAGTAGGAGTTGGTTTGGGTTGAGCAGGCAGCACAGCGGATATAAAACCACGCCAACAGCCCCGGGTCATCGTATGGACTATCGCCGATGCTGTAGAATGATATTTCTTTGTTATTACAATGAGTTGGTAGGGGGGGGGGGGGGGGGGGGGGTAA
>CAILAO010000873.1 GCA_903832105.1 uncultured Pseudomonadota bacterium
CGCTGAAGAATACAGCAACAGATTTTTTACTTCCGCCGACTTTCATATCACCTTTAATAAGATTTTCCGCGACACTCGAACCATGAAACTTGCTGAACAGGTTCTTGACTTTGTCGCGTTCCTGAAGACCTTCCGTCATGCTATCGAAGGAAATAGCGAGAATTCCGACCTCGTCACGAGTTGTTACAGATCGTGATGCCTGAATATTAAAGTTTCCATGCGCGATTTGGCGAGTAAAGAATACCAGCTTTTCCAGAGGACGAGTCAGCGTAAGAGAGAAAACCGCGATGATAAAGATACCGCCAAACAAAACAAGTAGGGCAATGAAAAGGACGTTCCGCTGAATTTTCTTCGCTGGCTCTAGAATCAGAGATTCGGGCGCTTCTGCAATCACGATAAGACTGAGCGGTTTTGACATCTTTGCGAACGCTGAAATAATGTTGCCTTTTTTCTGATCGTTAAAATACGTGAGATATCCGGTTCTGACTTCTGACTCGATGGCGTGTTCGACCACCTTAATGTTCCTAAGTTTCTTAGCAGCCATGACTAAGGCTTCGTCGGGATGCGCTATGGCAGTGCCGTTTTGATCGACGAGATAAACCGTACGCTCGGTCTTTCCAGAGAAGCTTTCTAAGATTCGATCGAGCCGAACGAGAGCAACCGCTGCACTGGAGACTTGGCCGAGTTTGTTTTTTGTTAAGGGAACTCCGACAGCGAGAAGAGGTGCTCCTTGAGGGAGACAAGCATTGCTTACCGCCATGTTGCCGGAAAAAAGCGAGTTGATGGGGAAAGGCCGCTTTTTCTTGACTAACGTGAGATAGTCCTTGTTCAGTTTGTACTTTTCAAGATAGGTCGTGCTGAGAAGTTGGCCAAGAGAGTAAATCTTGGCGTCTTTTTTCTCAAAGACCTCGAAAGAGACAAAATCCTTCTCTTGCTTAAACAAGAGGTCGAGCGAAGCGGAGCTCTTATTCCCGCTCTGGGTCGAGTTTGCCTCCGTTGAACTCTGGCCTTTAGAGGTTTCTGTGGCTTTTGATTGAAGAAAAAGAGACCCTAACACCGCGCTTTTATCTGTGAGGTTTTTTAGGGTCACATCGACTTCGCCAGCCTTGGCTTCCGCTTGAGAGAGATTAAACTCCTTCTCCCTGGCGCCTGACTCTTCTTTAAACATTGACGCTGTCTTGAAAGCCACTGGGACCGTGGCCAAAGCCAGCATGGTTGCGGTTACAAGGATCAGTTTTCTTCCGATTGTGAAAAACGAAAGTTGCTTCATATTTTTGGTCACTTTTCCTTCATAACAAGATATAATCGATCGTATCTCAAGTTTCTTTTTATTTCTAGTGGGTTTATCTCTTTTTTTGGGGAGGTGTGATGCGGGGAATTTGGGGACGACTCCTTTTACCTTTAATCATCTCACTTGTGGGCTTTACGCTGACCCTCTATTGGTATTTTTACACCGGTCAAACGTCGCTGAATGACTACGAAGGACAGCAGCCGATAGCTTTTCTAAAAAGTGGAGTGAATGATATCGACAAAAGGCCGGCTAAAAGGCTTATTTGGCAATCCGTTCGAGTTGGTGACCAGATGTATTCTGGGGAGAGACTCAGGACATCGTCGAAAGCTGAAGGAGTGGTTCATTTGGTTGAATCGGGAACGTTAATAGGTCTTGAGCCTGATTCTCTGATTGTTTTGGAAAAAACTCGAGGTGAGATTTCTCTCGATCTTTTGGACGGCGCCCTTTTTGTGAAGAAACAGGAGGAACCAGAAAAAGGCGGTAAAAAAGACGGTAAAACCGTCGCAGCATCCGCAGTTAAGGCACCCATTATTAAAGCAGGTAAGACGAAAATCGAACTGGGTGGAAAAGACGCAGAGATGAGTCTTAGTATCGATAAAAAGGGCCAAGCGAACCTTGCCGTCACAAAAGGGACCATCGAAGTTAAGGGTGCGGATAATAAAAACGTCGTCATGAAAGAAGGGGCGGCTGGTGCAATCACAAAAACGGGAGTCACCCAAGAGACAGTGATTCAGGTTATTGCGCCATCTCCCAATGCCATATTAGACGTTGGTTCTGGGGGAACGGCACCTGTCACGTTTCGGTGGAAACCAATTGACAAACAGTACAAAGTTTTTCTTGAGAAAGGCGAGACAAGGGAGGCTATTACGCGCTTTACGACAGTGCCTGTTATGGGTGACGCTGGTGGAATGAAAATGTCCGTTTCCATCGGAGTGTTCTTTTGGAGGCTTGTCGCTCTAAAAGATGGTCAGGAAGATGCTGCCATGAAAAGTATTGTCTATAAAGCCGAAGCAGCATCCTTTTCTCCCCCTGAAGTTCTGTCACCAACAAACGAAGAAAAGATTTTTTTAACAGAAGAATCCGTTACGATCGAGCTAAACTGGACGGCCCCCAAGGGATTGGAAAGTTTCTTAGTGGAAGTATCAAGCAATAGGGATTTTTCGAGTTCGTTGTTATCAAAAAAGATCGAATCGAAAACGGACCTTGCCATTAAAATCCCAAAAGAAGGTAAATACTTCTGGCGGGTCAGCGGTCAATGGACTGGGAAGGCGGAGCTTACGCGTTCTCAAACAAGCAGTTTTCTGGTCGAAAAGGTCAAAAATCTGGAGCCGCCGGTACTTAAATACCCTCCGAATGGAGAGAAAATATTTGCGTCCAAAATGCAAAACGATGGCCTTTTTCTCGAGTGGGAAGCCACTGCAATGGCTGATCGCTATCGCATATCGATTGAACCGAAGTCTGGCGGCAATGCGGAATCGGCAGGGAAGGTTAAGCAGGACGTTCTTGACACCCAGTTTCGCATAACGAAACTCCCTCCAGGGGAATATCGGTGGGTCGTTCAGGCAGTTTCGGAGAAGAAAAATTCCGAGTGGTCGTCTGCACGAACTTTTTCGGTTATTAAACTCGTGAGTCTTGCCTGGGAAGCACCTCAAGAGAAGTCCATCGTGTTCGATACCGAAAAGCCGTCCGTGACGCTAAAGTGGCAGAGGGGACCCAAGGAGGCGACGGTTTGGAGGCTTCGCTATTCTGATGAAAATCGCGCGATAACTGAAGCTACTTGGAAGACTGTTAAGACTCCGCAGGTTCTTTTAAATCTCGAAAAGGAAGGATCTTATAGTTTTCAAGCTCAGGCCATCGATGTTTCGAAAGCAGCAAAGGACGGGGCTGAGACGGCAGCGAATGTGAATATTGTTGGAGAAACACCCGTCCTTAAGCTTGAGTTCAAACCCAATCCGAAATTGCCGCCACCGGCTTTTGCAGCGAATTTGGGGGCAAAAGTTAAGGCCAATGCTGATGGTTCGGCGGTGCTTACCTGGACGGCCGTCCAGGGGGCAGCTCGCTACTTGGTTCGTCTTGAGGATTTAAAAACTAAAGCGTTTAGTAAGCTTGAGGTCAAGGAAACCAAAATTCGGTTGAAAGATCTTTTACCAGGTGGATATCGCGTTTCTTTGGGCTCGATCAATAAGAACGGAGATGTTGGTGAAATGGGTCCTTCCAAAACCGTGGAAGTTCCCAAACAGAGCAATATTGCAGCACCTGTAGTGAAGAAAATCGAGGTTAAGTAACGGAGTGCCCAGCAGACCAACATATTTTCCCGCTCTGATCGCGACGATGCTCATCCTGAGTTTCTTCGCTGGGTATTCGGGTCTTTTCGCCGCAGATGAAGGTTATAAGCGCGAAGTGACGCTTGCGTGGGAGCCTGTTCCTGGATCGAAGGGTTATGAGCTCGAAGTAAGACGTTTCGAAAAAGGGAAGATGGGGGCTGCGATTATCCCGGTGGAGAGAACGGTAAAAACTTCTTGGAAGGGAAGGCTTCCTCCTGGAAAATTTCTGCTACGTATACGAACGATTGATGAACGGGGTGTTGCGGGTCCATGGGGCGACGTAGCTGATTTTTTAGTGGCATATCCCGCTGTAAAAATGTTGAGCCCAAAGATAGCTAGCCAGATTAAAACGAAGGAAAAAGATGCCTCATCGGTTAAGTTTGCATGGCAAAAAGTTCCTGGCGTACCAAAGTACTTTTTCGAAATTATGGATGAGGACGGAAAAATTCTTCAGTCTCAATTGGTGACGGAAAATTCCATCGAAAAGGAACTTAAAGTAGCCAAGAAATATACATGGCGAGTGGTGGTAGCCGAAAATCAGGAGGAAAAGGGGGAACCTCCAAAAGAGCCGTTTTCATTTGAGTTATGGGGCGCAAAACTCGACCCGTCGAAGATTGAAGCTCCCGATGATGAATTTCCGGTTGCAGTTTCATGGAAAGCGGCTGAATATGCGGCCACGTTCAACGTGAAAGTCAGAGCTAAAAAGCTTGGCAACAAAGGCCTCGCCGCAACATGGGAAAATATTTCGAGTAATGATGCGCTGTCCGAAAATCAACTTAAGATTCCGGACGATTGGTCTCCCGGTTACTATCAGATGGACGTCACTGCCGTAGGAAACCTACGTCCTAACTCGGCTAAAGCGAGTTTGAACTTTCGTCTTGGAGATCGGAAAAAGAAGCTAACACTTGCTGAAATCATCAAGGCGGGAAAAGAAGGAAAGCAAGTTAAGAAAGAGTCAAAGTCAGGGGTAGCAGAAGAACGATTTGTCTTTGCGAGAGGAACATTTCATGCGACAACAGTGACTTATAATTCCACTGATCGCGAACAGGGGACCCAAACGACATTCTTAGGAAAGGGTTTTGTCGGCGAAGGACGGATAGGAACATTCTATCCTAAATCGATGTGGGGGCTTCTCGTAAGTGGTGAGTTTGACAGCTTTTATATCAACGACAAAAAACGACTTTTCTTCGCTGTGGATGGTGGTTTGGCGGGACGGCTAAATCTTTGGGGAGATACAAAACTCAGTCTTGCTGTAGGTGCTTTTTATAAAGAAATTCCGAGTGTCAGCGGTCTTTTTTTTGGAGGACAACAGGCGGGTCAAGTTGCGGATTCAGGTCAGGCAGAAACCATGGAAACAAATATTAAAGCCATGGGTCCAATTATCAATGGTTCTTTTCAGTGGCCTCTTTTTCAGATATCTCTAGGTTTGGTTGGAGTTGAGTTAGATACAAAGACCTATTGGAATGTATTCGGTCTCGCAACGCCGAACAAAAAAAAGCTTGATTATAGGGTATCTTATCGTATGGGGCTTATGGGTTCGCTGGCAGTAACACCTTTTTTTAAGGCTCTTCTTGGTTATCATTACCAGGCGGATCGCATTGCGTATCTATCAGAGGTTGGCCCCAAGAGTGTTGCGGCTAGCGGACAAGTGAATGAAATTGACATGAGACAGCATCATGCAAGTATTTCGCTTCAATATTGGCTTTGGTGAGTTTTATTTTTAAAGTTAGACATCCTGAAGAAAGGAAACGCTCATGACCCAGGGAATTCGCGAAATCGGAGGTCTCTTTAAAAAATTGATCGCAGGAGTTCTTGGAAAGACAATATCTCGATGGGCTGAGGATATGAGAATTCATCAGCGGTTTCGCATGAAACACCCATTGCTTGCTAGTGCGGTTTTTCAGCAAAAATTTGAAGTTGTATTGCACGATCTAAGTTATAGCGGCATTGCTGTGAAGTCTTCACCGGATGATGAAATTCCCTGGAATTCTTTCCCTGCGACCGTTAACGTCAATCTTCGTGTGCTTGATCAATCGATCAATATTGAAGCCTCGCGGGTCTATACCAGTACGGGTGTATCGGGTTTTCAGTTTCACCATAAAACGGCTGAGACTTTGATCTTTTTACGAGATGTTTTAGAAAATATGCGTCTTGGTTCGACGTTAGAAATAGTCGAGAGTGACGATGAAGAAGAAGCCGCAAAAGAGGGGAAAATCTCCGCAATAAGTGAAGATGAAACGATCACACTCGATATTAAAAAGATAGGCACAACCTCAGTTGAGCTAAAGTTTCCCTACGTAGACGTGTGCCAGCAAGTATGCTTTGATGGTAAACGAGTTTTGATTAAAAGTTTAGCGAACTCTAAAGACTTCGAAGTTTTGGAAACAAACGTTGTGAATAAACCGATTCTTCGTCAGGCGATCTGTATTTTAATGGGTGTTCAAGACGATGTTCTTGAAAAAGAACTTATTCCCTTTATGGGTTACGCATTACAACATTTTGACATCAAAGCGAGTTCTTATAGAAATAAGCGGTAGGTTACATGGAACAGGATATTGATCCATTTGCGTTAACGGCATTTTCGCTCGCCTCAAAAACCTCTCTCATGGAGTTGCGGGCTAATTATTTCAAGGTTCTTCCTGAGATTTGCACTGAAAGACCGCGTTTAGTGACAAATTTTCACGTGGAAAATGGTCTTTTTAAAAAAAGTCGCATTTCGATCATAGACAAGGCAAGGGCGTATAGATTTGTTTTGGAAGAAAAAAAACCTATTGTTAGGCACGAAAAAGCATACGCGAAAGATGAGGGCTATTTTCCTCTTCATGATAGATCTCCATTTGCCGGCTCCACGACAAGTAAGTTTAAGGGGGTTCCACTATTCCCCGAATTTGTTGCGTTGTTGATCTGGCCGGAACTTGTCACCCTTTCAAAAAGGTCACAAAACCCATTTCAAGTGAGAGAGGAAGAGATCGAAGAGTTAAATCTCAAGATTTTTCCTCATTGGCTTGACCATACGGTACTTGAAGTTACCAGAAAGTATCTTTTTGAAGAAAACCTAAAAAAGCTTGGCAAGAAGAAATATGCTCCTGAGATTCAGTTGTTGCAAGAAATTGTATTCTACATGACAAGTAAGCTGCTTTGTATATCTCACACCATTCCGGATTTTTCAAGGGTGGTTCGGTTCGGTCTGCGAAGGATGATTGACGAAGCCAAAGAAAAACAGCGTGCAGCAATAGATCCCAATAAAGCAGAGTTTTACGCTTCTCTTTGTGAGGTGTCCGAAGGCATCATCCGCTACGCTCGAAATTTGTCAAAAGAAGCTGGGAGACTCGCGGGGATGGAGGAGTCGCCCGAGGAGAAGGTGAGGCTTAAGGAAATTGCCGAGATCTATAATCGCATTCCTGAGTTTCCCGCAAAGACTTTCAGGGAGGGTTTGACAGCTGTTTGGATTGTGTGGATAGCGCTTCATCTGGAGAATCCCAACATTGGTCTTAGTCTGGGTCGACTCGATCAGATTTTATGGGATCTCTATAGAAAAGATGTCGACGAGGGGAGGTTGACGGCGGAAAAGGCAACAGAACTTGTGTCGTTCTTTTGGCTTAAGCTTGGCGATCATGTTCCCACGATGATGGAGACGGGTGAAATACTTTTTGGTGGGACTGGTTCTAATCAAGCGATCACTTTAGGCGGTGTTGATCGGCAAGGCCAAGATGCCGTCAACGAATTGACCTACGTCATGCTGCGGGCAACGGAGATTATGCGACTTCGAGATCCCAACCTCAATGCTCGTTACTTTCCCGGTATTAATAGCGATAAGTATCTGAAGCGGGTATGCGACGTTAATGTGAATACAGGTGCGACGCCGGCGATTCATAACGATAGAGCCGTTATTAAGGCCCTCATGGCGAAGGGATATACAGAAGAGCAGGCGAGGGATTACGGCATTGTTGGATGTGTGGAGACGGTCAGCGCAGGGAGAACGTACGGTCACAATGCAGCGGTGATTCTAAATCTGGCCTCGGCCCTTGAACTAACGCTCTACAACGGTCGTCATCGCCATACAGGTCTGGACAAATTAATCAGTTTTGAAACAGGAGACCCCACAAAGTTTTCTTCATTTGATGAGTTTAAAGATGCCTTTAAAAAGCAGCTTGATTGGCTTATTGATCGTGCTGTCTTTCTTAATAATACCTTTGGGAAGATTCACCAAGATTTTTACCCAACACCGATCCTTTCGACGTTTTTCGAAGGCCCTATGGAAAAAGGCCTTGATGTGATTCAGGGGGGCGCTGTTTTGAATTCTTCTGGAGCTGCGATTGTGGCTCTAGCTGACGTCGCCGACTCGCTTTCCGTAATTCAAAAAATGGTGTTTTTGACAAAGAGTAAAACAGATTTTACAATGTTACTTTCAGCGATTGATGCCAATTTTGATGGGTACGAGGCTCTTCATGCGGAGATTATGAAAGCACCGAAATTTGGTAATGAAGACCCATTGGCAGATGCCAACGTGCTTTGGCTTGTTGAGTTTCTCGATCAAGCGTTTGGAAAAAGGAAAAACTATCGGGGAGGATTTTATCGTGTAGCCTATTGGAGCATGACTATTCATGCTGGTCTTGGGCGAATGATTGGGGCGATTCCGAGTGGACGCAAAGCGGGGGAAAACTTTGCCAGTGGCATCACACCAGTTTCAGGTGTCACACCTCATTTGACATCGACCCTAAATTCATTGGCGCGTATTCCCGCTGTTCATATTTCTGGTGGCGTTGCGTTAAATTTGAAATATACGCCCGAACGATCCAAAGACACAAAAATGCTCGAAAACTTTATGTCGACGGTAAAAGGTTTTTTTGATGATCACGGTGCGACGCGAGATGGTGGAATGGAAGTTCAGTTTAATATCACTTCACGTGAAGATCTCGAAGCGGCGATAAAGAACCCGGAAAAGTATCCTGAACTACTTGTCCGGGTATCTGGATATACCGCCTATTTTCGGGATTTGACGCCGCAAATGCAAAAGGAGATTCTTGAAAGGACCGAGTATCTGCTGTCGTCGGGGCGTAAAAGATCATTTGAACCTTTTGATTTAAAGAAAAAGTAATTTATGAATGTAAAATCAAAAGACACGATGAACTCACTAGCAGATGAATTGCGATCGCATGTAACCAATCAGATTCTTAAGGGTCTCCTCGGTGTGATGTGTAAGGTTTTTGCTCTTTCTTCAAAAGGAACTCTCAAACGATATGGTCCGCTTAAGGGTCTTTCAAAAAATATTGAAGGATTTAATGGGCGCTATCTTTTTGGAACATTTGATGGAACTCATGTAGGTGTCGTATTTAAAGATGATGTGATGTCTGTCTTCGACGAGGAGATTCCAGATTGGGATATCAAGGTTATGTTTAAGAGTGATGCGGTCCTTTTAGATTTTCTTTTGTTCGGAAAAATGGATATTTTAAAACCACTTCTTCACAACCATGTCGAGGTTGAAGGAAATATGAACTACCTTGCTAAGTTTGGCTTTATGGCTCGAGATTTACTCAATAGATGTGGGCTTTTGTAGTGAGTGATTTTCCGTATGTTGTTGATATCAAGCGTCATAGCCTCGAAGACGGTCCAGGAATAAGAACTGTTGTTTTCTTTAAAGGCTGCCCTCTTCGGTGTGTTTTTTGCCAAAATCCTGAAACGCAGTCGAAAACTCAAGAACTTGGATTTTATGAAAATGAATGCATCGGATGCTTCACTTGTGTCGAGGTATGTCCGAAAAAAGCATGTAGGTCTCGCTCATCTTTCGTGAAAAAGTTATTGCGAAAACCTGGCAAGCCGATTATCGATCGGAATCTTTGTGATGTGTGTGGTCTTTGTGTTGATCGCTGTCCTACACGAGCGCTGCGCATTCTTGGTGTCAGGTATTCAGTCAGTGATTTAACAGAGGTACTTTTAAGAGATCTTCCTTTCTATTCGCATTCGGGTGGGGGAGTCACCTTGTCAGGAGGTGAATGTGCGCTTTATCCTGATTATTGTGGTGAACTTCTTGCGGGGCTGAAATATCAGGGTGTCAGGACAGCCATAGAGACAGCAGGGCACTTTGACTACGACGCGTTTAAGACAAAGATGTTGCCTTACTTGGATCTAGTTATGTTCGACATCAAGGTATTGGATCAGGCAGGGCATGAAAAATATTGTGGTTATTCCAATGAAAAAATTCTGGAAAATTTTAAATCTCTCATGAGAGAAGTACCTCGAAAGATTCATCCAAGAGTACCGCTAATTCCCGAGGTAACAACGTCACGCGAAAACTTAACAGCCATCGTTCGGTTTTTAAAAAGTTTAGGAGCTGAATCCGTGACTTTACTACCTTACAATCCTTCGGGGTTTGAAAAGTGTTCGGTGATCGGTAGAAAAAGACCGAGTGTTTCCGCATCTTTCATGAAACCCGAGAAAGAGCAGGAAATTTTTGAAATGTTCGGTCAAGTCTTGACAGTTAAAAAGGGACAAAAGTGATGAAAGTGGAATACGAGCGTCTATTTTCTCTTGTTACCGGGCTTTGGCTTTAGCCGAGATTTTAGGAAAAATTGGCTGGAGCGATTTTTTAAGCTGCATCGCATCAACAGAAATGCCGTTAATGGTGGCGCCCCAGTGGAGATGAGGTCCGCTGACGCGTCCTGTCGCGCCGGCCAAGCCGATAACCTGACCTTTTTCGACTGACTGATCTCGTTTAACATCAATTCTACTAAGATGGGCATAACTGGTAAAAAAACCGAAACCATGGTCAATAATGACAGAATTACCGGCGTAAAAACGATTACTGGCTAGGCGCACGATTCCAGAATTTGCAGCACGAATTGAGGTCCCTGTCCAAGCTCTCAGATCAACACCTTGATGATAGCTTTGAAGAACGTCATTAAAGACCCGTTTAACTCCAAATGGGCTTGTAACCTTGCTTGCGACGGGCAACTGAAACGGAGTATTCCAGAAAAGTTTGGGATAATATTTGTGCAAGATCTCCTTGGTCTCTTGCCACTCTCTTTTTGCTCTCTCTTGATCCTCAGAATTTACATGAACCGTTTCGTCATTCACCTGA
This sequence comes from uncultured Pseudomonadota bacterium, assembly GCA_903832105.1. Taxonomy (GTDB): domain Bacteria; phylum Bdellovibrionota_B; class Oligoflexia; order Oligoflexales; family CAILAO01; genus CAILAO01. The sequence continues at coordinate 10,694 of CAILAO010000873.1, forward strand.
ATTTTAACAGTCTTGTAAAGACCTGATTGCACCGAAAAGGATAATGCACGCGTCACCCCAGAATCCTCACGCCTCGCAGAGATTTCGTAAGACCCGGCTTTTGTTTCGAATGGTATAGGCACAATGCCGCAAAGGTTCTGATCGGGTTTTGAAGGGCAATTAAAAAGTTGGATATCGAGATCACTAAATGTGACTTTAAAGTTAGATGAAGGGAAACTGGCTTTTTCAAGCGAGATGACAATAATCTGACCTGGGTAGACAGATTTTGAAAAAAGTTTAACATCCCAAGACGCGTCAACGCCGAACGCTACGCTTGGTAATAGAGGCAAAAGCATACCAATGGCTACGAGAAATAGTCGAGGCATCGAAGTTCCTCCTTTCGAGGAATGATACTTCATCAGAGTACATTTCACAATTGTTCAAGTTTTCACGTTAACTAAAGCCTTAGTTGACATTAACTAAGATTTTAGTTACAGTTAAGTCATAGCCAGAATTATCACCAGAAAATCTTGGGGTGACTTATGAGTACATATAAAAAAACAATTCTTCCCGAAAAACCTCTCACAGAAGTCGAACTGGAGATGATGAATATTATTTGGCGTCTCGGAAAGGGGACCGTCAATCAGATTCTTGAAGAACTGCCAGCCGAAAGAAAATTGGCCTACACGTCTGTATCGACTATTGTTCGTATTTTGGAGCAAAAAGGTTACCTAAAACCTATCAAAGACGGGCGAGGTCATATTTATCAACCTTTGGTCGCAAAAGAAATCTACGAGGAAGCGAGCATAAAACACCTAGTTAATCACGTATTTGACGGAACTCCTTCTTCTTTGGTTAAGCGGCTGATTGGCACAAAAGAACTGTCCGAACCTGAGCTTCGTGAGATTAAGCGACTTCTTGATGAAAAAGGTATTTAATGATGAGTTCACTGTTGGCTGACATGATCACTAGACTCATTATTTAAATCTATCCCATCGGCTCCCTGCCGATGAGCTTTTAAAAGAGGATTTACTGTTGCCAAAAAATCTTAAAAAGTGGCGTAAACGAGTCAAAGAAAAGAGTGTTCCTGATGTGGCAGCTAAAATTGCGAGCCTATTAAAATGCGATGATTTCTTCTGCCTGTGGTTGAAAGGACCCTTAGGAGCTGGCAAAACGACGATGGCGGGTGACATTCTAAGGTATTTTGGACTTGCTTCGAGAACGCCTGTGACATCCCCGACCTTCACGTATCTTAATGAGTATAAAATCGAAGGTAAATGGTACGCCCATTTAGATTTTTATCGTCTAGGCGACGGAGCTTTGTCTGATCCAGCAGTAATCTTGGGCGATCGACCCTTCGCGGGACTTCTCATCGAATGGCCAGAAAAACTCCTCGAAAAACATGCTGACAAATCGCTCTTAGAACCCACTCATATTCTTGAAATTTCATACACGGAGATGGAAAGTGAACGTCTATTTGAGTTTAGTGAGAAATAGTTGGAATCTGGGGGCATTGTGTGCCGATTTAAAGGATTTATTTAATGTTTCAAAACCGCAGAAGAAAGACAAAATATCCTTGCCCCGTATGCTTTTTACATCGTTCTCTTTGTATTTGTGATTTCATACCAACCCTAAATCTAAAGACAAGAATCAGTCTGATTATTCATAAAAGGGAATTGAAGCGAACGACGAATACAGGAATGTTAGCTTTAAAGGCGTTAGTAAATAGCGAAATGCGTATTCGAGGTGAGAATTCGGAGAAGCTTGATTTAAGTGATTTATTAAGTCAGGAATATCATGCGCTTCTTCTGTATCCTGCTGATAACGCTGTCAATTTTGACCGAAAGTTTCTTGAGAACATTGATCGTCCCATACGACTAATTGTACCCGATGGAAACTGGCGGCAGGCAAGCAAAGTGAATTCTAGACATAATGAGCTAAAAGACGTTACAAGAGTTTCAATTAATACCCCAAACACGTCGAAACTGTTCATGCGAAATGAAAGCAGGCAAAACGGCATGGCTACTTTGCACGCGATTGCTTGCGCCCTCGGAGTTATAGAGGGTGAAGATGTGATGAAGCAGTTGATGGAACTTTACAAAGTAAAAGTAGAGCGCACCCTAATCAGTCGTGGTGTTTCAACTCTCTCTTAAAATATCATGCCTGTAGTCTGGGGATACTACTTGATGCAATGGAATTCTTTCTAATCATCGCCGTCTTCTTCTGACAAAGGAGTTGTGATCGTCAATTCGGCAAAGCTTTTGTTACTATTAAGAATTGCAAAACGCGGTCCTATCAAAAGCGGAATTTTGAGGCCGATACCTGCTTTAATCAAAAGCTCAGCACCAATGGCGTGTCTTTCCAACCGCCGTTCTTCGGAAGTTGCTGTGTCATAAAAAGCCGCGGCATAAAGCGTATCAGCATAAGGGAACGGAAAATACCACAAGCCCTTTTTAATCGGTATAACACGTCCGCCAAAGTCAGTCGTAAAAACATGTCCCTTTTGGGCTGGCAGCTTATCCTTGTGGCCACGGATATGAGGAAATAGGCTTTCATCATTTTGCGGGTCATCGATCCTCGTCCACGAGCAACGAAGATTCAGGCGATCACTTAAGTTGAAGCTGTTTTTTAGGCTTCCGACATAGCCGTTCCTATCTCGATCCGACTCGCTTCCTTTTCTTTCATGGTATGTTTTGAGTTTGAATGAGTAAGCCGCGCTGGGCCAGTTTAAATCGGTCTTAAAATAGGTCACGCCAGCAAGTCTTTTTTTCTCCCAATTGCGATTCATTCCGATTCCGGGTTTAATCAGTTTCAGACCACTGAGGGAACTATAGTAAAGAGGCCATCTTAGAAGACCTTCGACATCTGAATATCCATCGACGTTTGTGCCAGTGAACCTTAAATCAAGTGGGTTCATGACTTTCGAAGTTACACTTCCATTATAGATGCCGCGTTTATCAATGGCATCGTAAGCGATCTTTCCAGAGTATGAAACGTAATTCAAGACATCCTGTCCCCGCAAATAAGCTCCATACTGCTTTGTGTGCGCAGAATGATTGATATAAGGGAGACGAAATTCTGGGGACATCGTCCCCAAAACATCAAGAAATCCACCTTCTTTCAAGGGAACAGGTGAAGGCATAGAAAGCGCTTTTTCCGATGTGTTTAGGTTTTGAGGAA